>WFQA01000212.1 GCA_015487255.1 Paracoccaceae bacterium
CACAGGGCCGGGATAGGTGGGCAATTGCCCGTAAATGGTAATAACAGTTACCAAATTCTTAAATTCTTCAGCGCGGGCCAGGCCCTGCTTTTTTCGACTTTCCCCTTTATCGGGCCGGTTTGCTGCCAGCCTCGTTATTATTCTCCCCCCCCCGCCGATGCAGGCGGGGCCGCTGCGGCAATTGGGTGCCGGGCAAAACAGATGATATGTTTGGCGCGTGGTTCACTTAAAAATCCACCTCGATGGCCACGCCTTTTTCAATCGCCAGATCAACCGCGGCCGAAGCCACGGCGAGGTCTTGCAGACCAACCCCGGTGCCGTCAAACAAGGTGATCTCATCGTCTGATTTGCGCCCGGGATGCGCGCCGTTGATCACCGCACCAAGTTCAACGATATCGCTTTCTTTCAGCGACCCGTCAGCAATGGCATGCTGGCATTCGCCAATGGTAACCGCCTGGGCGATCTCGTCGGTAAAGACAGATGCCCGCGCCACCAGCGCCGCCGCAACCTCTTGTTTTCCCTTGGTATCGGTGCCCATACAGGCAATGTGGGTGCCACCCGATACATGCGCGTCCAGCAAAATCGGATCATGGCTGGAGGTGATGGAGATGATCACATCCGCCTCTGCCCCGACCTGCTCCAATGTGGCTTCCTCAAAGGGCAGGCCAAGCTCGGCGGCGGTTTCGGCCAGGCGGCTCAGCATTTCGGGGTGGAAGTTCCAGCCGATCACCTTTTCAAAATCCCGCTGCTCGGCGGCGGCGCGCATCTGGAAGGCGGATTGATGCCCGGCCCCGATCATGCCCAGCACCTTGGCCCCCTTGGGCGCGAGGTGCTTGATGGAAACCGCCGAGGCGGCAGCGGTGCGCAGCGCCGTCAGCAGGTTGCCGCCAACCAGTGCTTTCACCTTGCCGGTATCCGCGTCAAACAAAATCACCGTGCTCTGGTGGTTGGTCAGGCCCTTGGCCTCGTTCCCCGGCCAGTAGCCGCCGGATTTAAGCCCCAGCGCCAGCGATTTGCGGTCAAAACCGGATTTGAAGCCGTAAAGCGCATCCGCATGGCCGATCGCCTCGCGGATCACCGGAAAGTTATAGGCATCCTTGCTGGCCATGGCGGCAAACACCGCCTCAACCGCGTCAAAAGAGGCTTTGCGGTCAATCAGACCCGCGATTTCTTTTTCAGGAACGATAATCATCAGTAAGCCTTTCCGCGCGCCGATACCGGCCACACTGTTTCAACCTTGCCGCCGCGCACGCCCACATACCAGTCATGCACGTTGCAGGTCGGGTCACAATGGCCCGGCACCAGCTTGAGCTTGTCGTTGACTTTCAGCACCCCGTCCGGGTCGGCCACCACGCCGTGCTCGTCGGAGCATTTGATATACTCAACCGCATCATCGCGACCATAAACCGTGGGCAACCCGCTATCGACCGATTGCGCCTTCAGCCCCGCATCGACAATCGCCTTGTCGGCTTTGGTGTGGCTCATCACGCTGGTCAGGATAAACAGCGAGTTTTCCCACTCGCCATCGTCAATCCGCTTGCCGTTTTTATCCAGAATCCGGCCATAATCCGCATCCATGAAAGCGTAAGAGCCGCATTGCATCTCGTTATAAACCCCCGAGTTGCCCTCGAAATAATAAGAGCCGGTGCCGGCCCCGCCAACGATATCGCACTCAAGCCCTTGCGCTTTAAGCGCGGTCACCGCATCGCGCACCATATCAACGGCGATGTCGATCTTGGCTTTGCGATCCTCATAAAGCTCCATGTGCTGCATCGCGCCCTGATAGGCCTGAATACCGGCGAATTTCAGATTGTCGGCGCTATCAATCAGCTTGGCGATATTGACCACGTCTTGCGAAGTGCTCACCCCGCAACGCCCCGCACCCACGTCGATTTCCACCAGACACTCCAGCTCGGTGCCATGCTTTTGCGCCGCTGCGGCCAGATCGGCCACGTTTTCGGGGTCATCGACACAAACCAGTATCCGCGCGCCAAGCTTGGGCATGGCGGCGAGCCGGTCGATCTTGGCCGCATCGCGCACCTGGTTGGAGACCATCACATCCTTGATGCCACCCCGCACAAAAACCTCGGCCTCCGAGACCTTCTGGCAGCAAACCCCGACCGAGCCGCCAAGGCTTTCCTGCAATTTGGCCACATCCACTGATTTGTGCATCTTGCCATGCGCCCGGTGCCGCACGCCCATCTCGTTACACAGATCACCCATTTTCTTCACGTTGCGCTCCAGCGCGTCAAGGTCAACGATCAGGCAGGGGGTCTGGATATCACCCTCGTCCATGCCCGGCTTGGCCGGAATATCAAAACCGACATCATATTCATCGAGGTTCACTTGCTTGTTCATTTTATTTCTCCATCCATGGCAGGGCGTCGAGATCGACATTGCCACCTGTTATGATCACGCCAACACGTTTACCCGCGAAGGCTTCTTTGTTTTTCAAAATCGTTGCCAACGGCACGGCGCTCGATGGCTCCATCACGATTTTCATCCGCTTCCAGATCAGCTTCATCGCATCGATGATCTCCTGCTCGGAGGCGGTCAGAATATCGGTGACATGGTTGGAAACGAAGTGCCATGTCAAATCCTTGAGCGGCACTTTAAGCCCGTCCGCCACGGTAACCGGCGCATCGTCAGCAATGATATGCCCGGCCTTGAAGCTGCGATAGGCGTCATCGGCCTGTTCCGGCTCGGCAGCATATATTTTTATATCAGGGGCAAGGTTGGAAAGCGTCAGGCAGGTGCCGGAAATCATGCCGCCGCCACCGATGGGGGCGATCACCGCATCAAGGCCTTCGACCTGTTCGATCAACTCCGCACTGCAGGTGCCCTGCCCGGCAATCACCCGCGGGTCATTATAAGGGTGCACAAACTCGGCCCCGGTCTCGGCTTCGACCATGGCGAAGGTCTCCTCGCGGCTGCTGGTGCTCGGCTCGCATTCGGTAATAATGCCGCCATAGCCCTGCACCGCATCCTTTTTGGCTTGCGGCGCGGTGCGCGGCATGACCACATGGCAAGGAATGCCCCGCCGGCCCGCCGCATAGGAAAGGCTGAGCGCATGGTTGCCCGAAGAATGGGTGGCCACGCCTTTTTCCAACATATCATCAGGCAGGCCAAAAACCGCGTTACAGGCCCCGCGCACCTTGAATGCCCCGGCTTTCTGAAAATTTTCACACTTGAAAAACAGCTCGGCGCCGGTCAGCCCGTTAAGATAGCTGGAGGTCAGCACCGGCGTGCGATGCACATGGGGCGCAATGCGCTTGCGCGCGGTGAGCATATCCTGAAGGGTGGGTATAATCATGGCTTACTTCCCTGCGGTATTGCGAAAATATTCCTGGGCTGCGGCTACGCCCTGGCCAAGCTCGATCGGGTAGTCGAGGTCTTTCATGCCCATTTCAACCGTGGCCAGCCCGCTCAGCACCATCACATCGGTGAGCGCGCCCAAATGGCCAATACGAAATGCCTTGCCGGCCATTTCGCCCAGGCCAATGCCAAAAGACACATCATATGTATCATAAATATGGTTGGTCAGCACGTTGGAATCAAAACCTTCCGGCACATAGATCGCGCTGACCGAATCAGAATAAAGATCAGGGGTCTTGGCGCAAAGCTCAAGCCCCCAGGCCGCCACGGCGCGGCGCACGCCCTCGGCCAGCCGGTGATGGCGGGCAAAAACATTCTCCACCCCTTCCTCCAGCAGCATGTCAAGCGCGGCGCGCATGCCGAATATAAGCTGCAATGGCGGCGTATAAGGGTAGCCGCCGGCCGCATTGGCCTGCATCATATCACGAAAATCAAAGAAGGTGCGGGGCAGGTCGGCGCTGTCCATCGCCGCCAGCGCCTTGGGGCTGACCGCCACAATCGCCATGCCCGCCGCCAGCATAAAACCCTTTTGCGAGCCGGAAATCGCCAGATCGACTCCCCATTCGTCCATGCGGAAATCCATCGAGGCCAGCGAGGAAACACAATCCACATAAAGCATCGCCGGGTGGTTGGCACCATCCATCGCGCCGCGCACCGCAGCAATATCCGAAAGCACCCCGGTGGCGGTTTCGTTATGGGTAACCAGCAATGCCTTGATCTCGTGCTTGCTGTCGGCTTTCAGGCGCTCGGCAAAAAGATCCGCCGGTGCGCCGGTGCCCCATTCGCACTCGATGATCTCGACATCCAGCTTGTGGCGCTGGCACAGGTCGATCCAGCGGTGGCTGAACATGCCGTAACGCGCAATCAGCACTTTATCACCGGCAGAAAGCGTGTTGGTCACCGCTGCTTCCCAGCCGCCGGTGCCGGTGGAGGGGAAGGTGATGATCTGGCCATCTTCGGTTTTGAAGACCTTTTTGAGGTCTTCCAGTACCGGCGCAAGGGCTTTGACAAAATCCGGGGCGCGGTGATCCATGGTTTGCATGTTCATCGCGGCGCGCAAATGATCGGGGATATTGGTCGGCCCCGGAATGAATACTGGATTTTGGCTGGGCATGGTGATTCTCTTGATTGACTGCGTTTAGGCCATATTAAGGCCTTCAATGAATTTTACAATTTTTCTGAAAAGACTTTCCATTTATTGCGTAAAATGTGTAGCATGCTGAAAATAAAACAAAATCTGTTTTCCATTTTATTTTCTGTAATTTTCGAAAATATTTTTTATTATCCCGCAAAACAACCCACGGAGCCGCTATGCCATTCTCTCATACCGAAAAACGAAAGCGCGGCCGGCCGCGCAGTGCTGCGGCAGCCGGGTTTAGCCCGGTGCAGGCGCTGGACCGGGGGTTGACGATTCTGGAGGCGCTGGCCGGGCAGCAAAGCGCAGGGCTGAGCGACCTTGCGCGGCAGGTTTCCATGCCGCCATCCACCGTGCACCGGTTTCTGGCGACGCTGCAAGCGCACGGTTTTACCGATTTTGACCCGCATATGCAGGAATGGGCGATCGGCATCGGGGCATTTCGGGTTGGCAACACCTATTTACGGCGCACCAACCTGGTGGAGGCCGCCCAAGGCCCGATGCGGCGGCTGATGGAACAAACCGGTGAAACCGCCAATCTGGGCATTGCTGATCAGGGATATATCGTTTTCATCTCTCAGATCGAAACCCAAAATCCGATCCGGGCGATGTTTCGCCCCGGGGCGCGCAGCCAGATGCATGCTTCGGGCATCGGCAAGGCGCTGCTGGCCCATATGCCGCGCGATATGGTGGAAAAGATACTGTTGGCAGGTGGCCAGCCGGGGTTCACCCCCCAGACCCTGACCACCCCCGAAGCGCTGTTTGCAGATCTTGAGCGAATTATCACCCGTGGTTGGTCTTTTGACAATGAAGAGCATTATATCGGTATGCGCTGCATTGCTTCGGTAATATTTGACGGGCGCGGCAAAGCAACTGCCGGGGTCTCCGTCTCCGGCCCGGCGGCACGGTTTAATGAATCGATGATCGCCCGCACCGGCCCGCTGGTCGCGCAGGCCGCAGCGGAGATTACCGCATTGACCGGCGGTTAAACCCTTAACGATGGCGGCGCGTCGAGCATGGCGCTTGCTAACGGTATTTCGCCCGCGCCGCGCTGAAATTCAAGCGCTTTTGGCCTGGCTGGGCGCGGGGTGTGCGCGCGTGGCGCAAGCCATGCAAAGCTCCCGAGCGCAGCGAGGCCACGGCGTCGCACACGCATTTTTTCGCTTGCGAAAAAGTGCACTCTGCCGGTTCGGAAAAGCGCTTGCGCTAGCCCAATGCGCGCGGCTTTGGCCCGCCCGTGGCCCAATCGAGCAGTTCCACCGTGTGCACCACCGGCAGCTTTGTCCCGTCACCGATCTGCATCATGCAGCCGATATTGCCCGCTGAAATCACATCCGGGGTCAGCGCCTCAAGGTTGGCGACCTTATTGGCACCCAGTTGCGAGGCGATTTCGGGCTGCATCAGGTTATAGGTGCCTGCCGAGCCACAACACAGGTGCGGGTCTGCTGGCTCCAGCACCGTAAAACCGGCATCGCGCAGCAGCTCTTTGGGCGCGGTTTTGATCTGCTGGCCGTGCTGAAGCGAGCAGGCGGCATGGTAGGCCACCTTCAGCCCGCCCTTGCCGGAAACGCCGATTTCAAGCATCAGCTCCGAGATATCCATCGCCTTGCCGGCAATTTCGGACGCATCTTCTGCCAGATCACTTTCGCGAAACATGTGGCCGTAGTCTTTCACCGTGGTGCCGCAGCCCGAGGTATTAATCACCACCGCATCCACCCCGGCCGCCTTCCAGGCGCGGATGTTTTTGGCGGCGGATTTGTGGCTGGCGCTGGTTTTGCCCATGTGGTGGGTTACCGCCCCGCAGCAGCCCATGCCCTTGGCAATCACCACCTCAACCCCGTGCCGGGTAAGCAGGCGGATGGTGGCTTCGTTGATATCGGTATTCAGCGCGGTTTGCGCACAGCCCGAAAGCAATGCCACCCGGCGGATCTTTTTACCCCTGGCCTGAAAGGTTTGCGGGCGGTCCACCGGGCTGGGGGTGGGCAGGCGGCTGGGGGCGAAATCCACCATCGCCTTTAATTTGCCCGGCAGGGCAAAGCGGAAAGGCCTGGCCGCCCAGGCCCCCAGTATCGACGCCCGAAACCGCGCCGGATAGGGCAGGATCTGGCTCAGCACAAAGCGCATGCCACGGTCAAACAGCGGGCGTTTGTAGGTTTTTTCGATATGCTCCCGCGCGAGGTCCACCAGATGCATATAATGCACGCCCGACGGGCAGGTGGACATGCAGGCAAGGCAGCTCAGGCAGCGGTCGATATGTTTGACGGTTTTTTCATCGGCCGGGCGGTCGTTTTCCAGCATATCCTTGATCAGGTAAATGCGGCCGCGCGGGCTGTCCAGCTCATCACCCAATAGCTGGTAGGTGGGGCAGGTGGCGGTGCAAAACCCGCAATGCACACAGCTGCGCAGAATTTCGTCAGCGCGTTTGATGCCGCTATCGCGCAGCTGTTCGGGGGAGAAATTGGTCTGCATCAGCCCATACGTCCTGTGTTGAGAATGTTTCGGGGGTCGAACCTTTGCCTCAAGCCGGCGGAAAGTGCGGCAAGTGCTGCGGATTCGGGCTGGAAAACCGGGCGCGCGCTGCCACGCACCACGGTAGCGTGGCCAGAAACCAGCCCGGCGCGCAGGTCAGTGCCCGCCGGGGCCAAGGCCCAAACCAGCCCGCCCGCCCAGTCAAGGATCACCTCTTCAGCACCAAGCCCGCGCAGCGCCTTGGCCAGCGCCGGGCCATCAGAAGGCCTGACCGAAAAACGCCAGACATCGCCGGGCTTACCGGCAAATGCCACCACATCGCGCAGCGCCTGCCAGTCAAATTCGCCAACCGTGCCGCCAAGCAGCTTGGCCAACGCCTCAGAGCGGTAAGCAACCGAGCCTGCCAGCCCCTCAAGACGAAGCGCGGTGGTGCCGGCAATATGCGCGGCCCCGCTGATATCATAAGGCGAGCCAAGCGCGCGCGCCATGGTTTCAGCCGCGCCGGCCTCATCTTGCGCCACCAAAACGCTGGCCGTGGCCCGGGCGGCGGGCAACAGTTTGAAGCTGACCTCGGTAAGCACCCCGAGGGTGCCATGGCTGCCCGCCATCAGCTTAACCAGGTCATAACCAGTGACGTTTTTCATCACCCGGCCACCGTTTTTGATAACATTACCCATGCCATCAACAAAGCGCACCCCGATCAGACTATCCCGACAGGCCAAAGCCGAAATACGGCGCGGGCCGGAGGCATTGGTCGCCACCATTCCGCCAATGGTCGGTTCGCCTTCACTGCCTTGCAGGGCGCGGCAATCCATCGGCTCAAAGGGCAGGTGCTGGTTGTTTTTGGCCAGCAATGCTTCGATCTCGGCCACCGGCGTGCCGGCGCGGGCGACCAGCGTCAGCGCTTCCGGCTCATAAAGCGTAACCCCGGTCAGGGCCTTGGTATAAAGCGGCTCACCCGCGAGTTTTTCGCCGATCTGCCTTGTGCCGCCACCGATGATTTCAACCGGGCCTTTGGCGCTGGCCACCATTTCGGCCAGTTCTGCCTCGTTCAGGGGGTTCATGCGCGGCGCCCTTCTGATGCATCCAGCGGAAACACCTTGGCCGGGTTGAGCAGCCAGCGCGGGTCAAACACGTCTTTGACGGCCATTTGAATCTCCAGATCTGCTTTATTATATTGGCTGTGCATCAGCTCGCGCTTTTCAACGCCCACGCCGTGCTCACCGGTCAGGCAGCCACCGACCTCGACACAGAGGTTGAGGATATCCGCCCCCATATCCTCGCATTTTTCCAGATCGCCGGGTTTGTTGGCATCATAAAGGATCAGCGGGTGCATATTGCCGTCTCCGGCGTGAAACACATTGCCCACGCCAAGCCCGTATTGCTCTGAAAGCTCGGTAATGCGGCGCAGCACCTCGGGCAATTTGCTGACCGGGATGGTGCCATCAAGGCACATGTAATCATTGATCTGCCCCATCGCCCCGAAAGCCGCTTTGCGGCCCTTCCAGATCACAGCGGATTCTTCAGCAGAACGGCTCTCGCGCAGCTCGACGGGCTTGTGGTTTTTTGCAATTTCAACAATGGTATCAAGCTGTTCCTTGATTTCTGGCTCGGAGCCTTCAACCTCGATAATCAGCAGCGCTTCCACATCCGGGTAGCCGGCATTGGTGAAATTCTCAGCCGCGCGGATCACCGGGCGGTCCATGAATTCGATCGCTACCGGCAGCACCCCGGCGCGGATGATATCAGATACGCACGCCCCCGCCACCTCGTTTGAATCAAAGCCGATCAGCACCGGGCGCGCCCCTTCGGGCTTGGCCAGAATGCGCAAGGTGGCCTCGGTCACCACCCCGAGCTGGCCCTCGGAGCCGCAGATCAAACCGAGCAGATCATAGCCCGCCGCATCCAGATATGCGCCGCCGATTTCCATCACCTCGCCTTCCATGCTCACCATGGTCACGCCCAAGAGGTTGTTGGTGGTCACCCCGTATTTCAGGCAATGCGCCCCGCCGGAATTCATCGCGATATTGCCGGCAATGGCGCAGGCAAGCTGGCTGGAAGGGTCCGGCGCATAGAAAAACCCGTGCGCCTCCACCGCGCCGGTCACGCTGAGATTGGTGCGCCCGGCCTGCACCCGGATATAACGGTCGGGGTAATTGGTCTCCAGCACATCGGTAAGCCGGGCCACGCCGAGAATCACACTGTCAGCCGTGGGCAAAGCCCCGCCGGCCAGCGAGGTGCCCGCCCCCCTTGGCACCACCGGCACCCCCATTTCGAAACAGGCTTTCAGCACGGCGGCGGTTTCCTCGGTATTGCCGGGCAACACCACGGCCAGCGGCGGGCAGCGATAAGCCGAGAGCGCGTCACACTCATAGGCTTTGGTCTCGTAAGGGTTATCGATCACGGCTTCTTCGGGCAACAAGCTGCGCAACCGCGCAACGATTTCGTCCTTTCTGGCAAGGATATCGGCACTGGTTTCAGGCATTTTCATGGCAGTGGCTCCGTTTGGCGCTGGGCGATTCCCGACAGGTAGCGCAGTTTTCCGGGTTATTCAACAAAAAGGCAGCACTATTGACCAAATAATTATCAATGTTGCGTATAAAGACAAATTTTAACCCAAAAACACATGGAACAGGCTCGTAATAGTAATAAATAGCCACGCAATAGAACCTATTTTTCCCGTATATAAATGCGGGTTCAACCAGCCTGGAAAAACATCGATGAAGCCACGGCGAGAGCCACAAGGGCCAAGATGATCCAGAAAAACACAATGCCGCCGCGCCGGGCATGAAGGGTGATTTCCACATCCTGTATCGGGGTTACATAGACGCTGTATCGGGTATCCCACATGGTTTTTTGCACTTGGTTTTCGGATTGTAGCGGCTGTGTGACGGGTTTTTTGGCAAACAGCCATGCCGAGCCATGCACCTCGACCGTTCCGCTGACATCCCCTGCCAGAGGCTGGACGGTGAAGCGGTAGGTTTGGGCAAGGCTATTGCTGGATCCTGATGCGCTCACCGGCTTTGACTGTGAATGTCCGGGCCTTTGGCCAACTCCCTTTTTGCGCAGTTTATTTGGTTTTACTTTTCTGGCAAGCCTGTAAAGTGGAGAAAACAGCAACAAAGGTAAGCCCATGCTCAGCCAGCCTATCTCTCCCTTTGGCCTTTGGGACGGCATCGCGCTGGCGCTGCTGTTGCTGGGCTGGCCGCTGATCGGTTATCTGGTGGAGCGGGAGGGCAAGCGCCGCTCGACCCACTCCCTGATCAGTGATTACCGCAAACGCTGGATGCAGGAAATGCTGCAGCGGGAAAACCGGGTGATGGATGCGCAGATTCTGGCCACTTTGCGGCAGGGAGCGGCGTTTTTCACCTCGGCATCGATGATCGGCATTGGCGGCTCGGTGGCGCTGCTTGGGCAGGCAGACACATTGCAAAACCTCGCTGCTGATCTGAGTGTTGAACTTTATGCGCCGCGTGTGGTGTGGGAGACCAAGCTGATGCTGGTGGTGCTGATACTGGCAAGCGCATTTTTGAAATTTGTCTGGTCACACCGGCTGTTTGGCTATTGCGCGGTGGTGATGGCCTCGGTGCCGGTCGATGCGTCGCACCCGGATGCCCAGCGCTTTGCGGAAAAATCCGCCAAGCTCAACGCCTATGCGGCGCGCAGTTTCAATCGTGGATTGCGGGCGATGTATTTTGCCTTAGCAGCACTGACATGGCTGCTCGGTGCCTGGGCAATGATTGTGGCGACATTGGTGACTTTGGCGGTGCTGTATCGGCGGGAGTTCAACTCGCAATCCAGAGCGGCGCTGATTGATCTTTAGCGACGCATTTTCCACAAGGATCGCCGAGCGCAAGCGAGGCCACCGGCGTCGCCAGACACTGTTCAGCTTTGCTGATAAGGTGCCTTTACCGAGTGGGGGCTTGCCCCCGCAGAGGTAAAGGCAATCTGCCGGGATGCCAGGTTTTTTTGCTGCAGCGCCGCGGCGCGCGCCTTCTGCGGCGACCTGAAGTCGTCGGCTGCGCCTCCTTGGTTCAGCCCACCTCGTCGGCGCGTGTCGTGCAAGCACGACTGGTATTTTGCTGTAGGCCTGTGAGTTTTTAAGAAAAACAAGCCGGTCAAAGCTGCAACCTCATCTGCCAAGCACTCAGGGCTTTGGTATGTGTGGGCCTTAGCTCACAATTCCCCGGCGTCTTTATTTGCGTAAATGCGCCGTTAGCTGGCCGTCCGTCAAGCCCCGCTCCACAGAATTGGTGCGGCCTCTTGCATGACCAGAATGCCAACCGTAATCGCCACAACCCCGGTGGCCATTTGCACGGTTTTCAGCAAACGTGCCGCTGTGCTTTCGGCCAGCCGCAGCGGCCAACTGGCCGCGCAGGTCAGCGCGGCCATGCCAAGGATGGAGCCAAAGCCGAACACCAGAATATAAACCAACGCCGTAAGTGCATTTTGCGTGGCCGCCGCCGCCAGCGCCACCAGCCCGGCAGAACCTGCCGCCCCATGCGCCAGCCCGATCAGATAAGCCCGCCAGGAAAAGGGCCGGTGCGCGTGCCGGTGTGCGCTATCTTGATGGGGCACTGTCTCGCCCGCATGGCTATGGGCATGAAAATGCCGCTGGCCGTCACCATGGTCATGCAGGTGCAAATGCACCCGGGCCTTGCGCAGTTTGTAAAACACCTGCGCACCCAGTCCGATCAACATGATGCCGATGGCAAATTCCAGCCCCGCCGCAAAACGTTCGGTCAGGATCACGCCAAACAAAACTACGGGTAGCGAGATCACAAACAGCGTGGTGGTATGCCCCATGCCCCAGCTGGCCCCCAAAAAAGCCAGGCGTTTGGGGCTTGCCTTGCCATCTGATGCCAACGTGCCAATCGCCGCCAGATGATCGGTTTCAAACGCGTGACTCATACCCACAAGAAAGCCCAGGATAAGAAATTCCACTTAACAAATCCTCGTCATACGGCGGCGCTTAATTCGGTCACGCCAAGCACTTGCCTTCACCCGATTTTGCCGGAAGCGGCAAAACCTTGATCCCTGACGCATCTGCCGCGACAATTGATGTTTTTTCCACGGCAAATCGAGATAGGGCAAAAGCTCGGCTTTAGTCAATAGCTTCTTCCCCTTACTCTTTGGTAACCATATTTCCCTAAACAGGGTCTCGCATCACTGTTTGGGAGAATCCACAAATGGTTTTTATAAGCCGCTGGCCTTTGCTGCCCGCCCTGCTGTTTCTGGCGGGGCTGCTGGCCGTGCCCGCCCGCGCCACCGAAAGCCCGGATGAAGCGGCCATTTCCGCTATTTGCGATGCCACCAGTGCCGCTGCTGCCGGGGCGCGGGGCATCCCGCCAGACGCGCTTTACGCCATTACCCTGACCGAGACCGGGCGCTCGCGCGGCGGCAAGCTGCGCCCCTGGCCATGGACGGTCAATATGGAAGGCAAGGGCTTTTGGTTTGACACCCGCGAGGAGGCGATCGCCTATGTGACGGAGCGCTACAATGCCGGGGCGCGCAGCTTTGATGTTGGCTGTTTCCAGATCAATTACAAATGGCACGGGATGAATTTTGAGTCGATCGAGGCGATGTTTGACCCGATGACCAATGCCACCTATGCCGCCCAACTGCTCGGCGGGCTTTATGACGAGTTCGGCGACTGGACCAAAGCCGCCGGGGCCTACCATTCGCGCACCGAGACCTATGCCAGCCGCTATCGCGCCCGCTATGCCCGCATCCGCGCCCGGCTGGGTGGCGAAGCCCCGGCCCCGGTGCTGCGCCTGCCGACGGCAGCAGGGGTGCAAGTGGCGCGGATGGCGCGCTTTCCCGAGGTGCAGCACGCGTTTCTTTCCGCCCCGCCGGTGGCGGCGATCTCGCCCTACAGCTCCAATAGCGGGGCGATTGGCGAGGGCGCGGTGGAAATGCCGGCCTCGGTCATGGGCTCATTGGCAGCCGGCATGCTCGGCGGCGCAAGCGTTACCCTTCTGACCAATACCAGCGGCTCACTTTTCTAGGAACCTTCATGCCCAAGATCACAATAAACACCCTTTACCAGCCCACGGTTCTGCTCAGCATCGCGCTGATGGCGGTGATCGCGATGATGATCCTGCCGATGCCCTCATGGGTGCTCGATATCGGCCTTGCCGCCAGTTTTGCCATCGCGATCCTGATCTTCACCATCACGCTTTTCATCTCCCGCCCGCTGGAGTTCTCGGCCTTTCCGACCATCCTGCTGGCCAGCCTGATGCTGCGATTGTCGCTCAATGTTTCCTCCACCAAGCTGATCATCGGCGAGGGGCAAAACGGCACCGATGCCGCCGGGCAGGTGATCGAGGGGTTTGCGATGTTTATCATGGGCGGCTCGGTTTACCTTGGGCTGGTGGTGTTTGGCGTGCTGCTGATCGTCAATTTCATTGTCATCACCAAGGGCGCGGGGCGCATGGCCGAAGTGGGCGCGCGCTTTGCGCTGGATGGCATGCCGGGCAAGCAACTGGCGATTGACAGCGATATGGCCGCCGGGGCGATTGACCATGAAGAGGCCAAGCTGCGCCGCAAGACCGAGCAGGAGGAGACCACGTTTTTCGGCTCGCTCGACGGGGCGTCAAAATTTGTGAAAGGCGATGCGATTGCCGGGCTGCTGATCACCATGCTCAATCTGGTGATGGGGCTGGTGATGGGGGTGTTTGTGCACGGGATGGAGGTGGGTAAAGCCTTTGAAACCTACGCGATCCTGACCGTGGGGGACGGGCTGGTCTCGCAATTTCCTTCCGTCATCATCTCCATCGCCTCAGCACTGCTGCTCTCAAAGGGCGGGGTGTTTGGCTCGGCTGATAAAGCCCTGACCGACCAGCTGGGCGCCCACCCCGAAGCACTGGCTACCGTGGCCGGGCTGCTGGCGATGTTTGGCCTGGTGCCCGGCCTGCCTATCCTGCCTTTTATGGCCGGGGCGGCGGTGCTGGGGGCGGCGGCATATGTCGGCTTTATGCGCAAGGCGCGGGCGAAGGTGGAGGCCGAGCGGGAGAAGGTGGCGGATAAACCCGCCAAGACCCCGCAAAAAACCCTTGGGGACATGCTGGACCTTGATGAAATCCACCTGGAATTCGCCTCTGATCTGGTTTCGACCGTGATGGATGAGGCCGAGGGGCTGGACCGGCGTATTCTCAACATGCGCAACCATATCGCGGCGCAGTTTGGCGTGGTGATCCCCGAGATCCGGCTGACGGATTCCACCCTGTTGCCCAATGGCACCTATGTGGTCCGTATTCAGGGGGTGGAGGTGGCGCGCTCGGAAGTGGAGATCGGCAAGGTGCTGGTGCTGTTGGCTGACGATAGCATGCGCCCGCCCAAGGGCCGGGATGTGGCCGAGCCGGTTTACGGCGCACCGGCGCGCTGGATCGAGCCGAATATGCAGGAAGAGGCGGCATTGCAGGGGCTTTCGGTGGTGACCCCGACCGAGGTGATCGCCACCCATCTGCTGGAAGTGCTGAAGCAGAATTTCGGCCGCTTGTTCAACCGCCGCACCCTGCGCAAATTGCTGGATGAATTCGTTGCGGTTTCCGAGCCGACACGGGCGGCGGCCAACCGGCGGATACTGGATGAATTCGTGCCCGACAAGGTAACGGTGGACCTGCTGCAATCGGTGCTGCGGCTGCTGCTGGAGGAGCAGGTCTCGATCCGCAACCTGCCGCTGATACTGGAATCCATTGCCGAGGCGGACGGGGCGCTGACCGGCATCGAGGCGATCACCGAATATGTGCGCCAGCGGCTGGGCTTTCAGCTTATTGCCGATATGCAGGAGCCGGACGGGGCGCTGCCTCTGGTGCAGCTCTCGCCGGAATGGGAGGCGCTGTTTCAAAAGCACCAGTTGGAGGGCGAGCAGGGCGGGGCCGATGTGGCGCTGCCGCCGCATGAGTTCAACCGGCTGGCGGCGGCAGTGGCCGAGCAGGTGAGCAAAGCCGGCGAAAAGGGCCGTTATCCGGCGGTGATCACCTCGGCAAGGCGGCGGCGGTTTTTGCATACGGTGCTTAATGCCAAGGGGATCCGCAACCCTGTCTTCAGCTTTGAAGAGGTCGGCTCCAATGCCCAGCCCGCCCTGGTGGGCATGGCCTGATGCTGGAGGGGCTGGCGGAAATTCTGCAACAAAGCGAGGCCAGCCTCGCGGGATTGATACTGGTTTTTGTGCGGGTCGCCGCCGCCGTGGCCCTGATGCCGGGTTTTGGTGAGCAGGCGATCCCAAGCCGTGTGCGGCTGATGGCGGCGATAGGGTTTACGCTGGTGGTCTGGCCGATGGTTGCCCCGAACCTGCCGGAGATAAACCCGGCCCTGCCAGGCATGGGCGGCTTGGTGGTGATCGAGGCCGGGATCGGCTTTTTGATCGGCATTTCCTTGCGCCTTCTGGTGATGGCGATCCAGTTTGCCGGCTCGGTGGCAGCGCAATCCACCGCCATTACCCAGGTGGCCGGGGTTGGAGTTACCCCTGATCCGATGCCGGCGATTGGCAATATCCTGATGCTGGGCGGGCTGGCTCTGGCGCTGGTGACGGGGCTGCATATCAAGGCCAGCCTGGCCATTGCCTCGACCTATGAGCTGTTCCCGCTGGGCACCATCCCGATTGCCGGGGATATCGCTGAATGGGGCACGGCAAGGGTGGCGGGGGTGTTTTCTTTTGGCTTTACCCTGGCGGCGCCGTTTGTGATTGCCTCTTTTGCCTATAATCTGGCGCTGGGCGCGATCAACCGCGCCATGCCAACGCTG
>WFQA01000213.1 GCA_015487255.1 Paracoccaceae bacterium
GGGCCGTGCGCGCCGGTTTTGCGCTGAATGTAATGCCCGGTCGCCATGCAATCCGCCCCCAGATCCCGCGCGGTTGCCATCAGATCAACAAATTTCACTCTTTCGTTACACCGGATGCACGGCACCGGGGTGGAACCGGCCAGATAAGCGTCAGCAAACTCGTCGATCACCGCCTCCTGAAAGATATTCTCATAATCAAGCACATAATGCGGAAAGCCCATTTCCTCGGCCACCCGGCGGGCATCGTGGATATCCTGCCCCGCGCAACAGGCCCCCTTTTTGGCCAGCGCCGCGCCGTGGTCATAAAGCTGCAGCGTCACCCCGACCACGTCATAGCCCTCACGCGCCAGCATGGCGGCAACAACCGATGAATCCACCCCGCCAGACATCGCAACCACCACGCGGGTTTCACGCGGGGGCTTGGCGAATCCGAGGCTGTTAAGCGCCGTTTCAGGCATGGTTGGCTCCATTTTAACGAGTAATATAAGAGAATTTTAAACACTCTCCAAGGTTGGTTTCATACTTCGTTAATGCCCCGGGCGCAAGCTTGGGCCGTGGGAATTATCAAAGCGAGGGAACATGTATATCAGACGACAAAAGGGACCGGCCTATGTGGCGTTGCCCGACGGAACCATCCTTTCAAGGTCCGATTTGCCATCGGTCAAAACCATGCGCTGGGTCGCAAGGCGCAAAGCAACGGTGGTCACGGCGGTGGCGGCGGGCATGATCAGCCGCGAGGAGGCGCTGGAGATGTATAATATCTCCGGCGAGGAATTTGACGGCTGGGTAAAGGCGATGACCAGCCACGGGCGCAGCGGTTTGCGGGTGACGAAACTTCAGGAGTATCGACAACTTTAACGAAATTTGGTAAAGTTTAAGCAGGCGTAACAATTGGTTAACCTTTTTGGGTAATGGTTAACCAAGTTGCTGGGGGATGGCTTAAAAAGGATTAACCATGCGAGTTTTGCTTGTTGAAGATGACCCGATGACCTCAAAGAGCATTGAAATGATGCTGGCGAGTGCGAATCTTAATGTCTATGCCACCGATCTGGGGGAGGAGGGGATCGACCTCGCCAAACTCTATGATTACGATCTGATTCTGCTTGATATAAACCTGCCTGATATGAACGGGCACGAGGTGTTGCGCCAGTTGCGGCTCTCCAAGATCGATACACCGATTCTTATTCTGTCCGGCATGGATGACACCGAAAACAAGATCAAGGGTTTTGGCTTTGGCGCAGATGACTACATGACCAAGCCCTTCCACCGCGAAGAGCTGGTGGCGCGTATTCACGCTATTGTGCGGCGCTCCAAGGGCCATGCGCAATCGCTGATCACCACCGGCGATATCGTGGTCAACCTCGACGCCAAAACAGTGGAGGCGGGTGGCCGCCCGGTGCATCTGACCGGCAAGGAATACCAGATGTTTGAGCTGCTCAGCCTGCGCAAGGGCACCACGCTGACCAAGGAAATGTTCCTCAACCATCTTTATGGCGGCATGGACGAGCCGGAGCTGAAGATCATCGATGTGTTTATCTGCAAGCTGCGCAAAAAACTCTCCAACGCGCTGAATGGCGAGAATTATATCGAAACCGTCTGGGGGCGCGGCTATGTTTTGCGTGATCCATTGCCGGTGGAAGAGGCGCAGCCCATTGCTGTTTAGCTGATTTCGGCCTAATCCTCTATGATGAGCAGAGGGTTGGCCGATGGCAGAGATTCCAGTTGAAAAACTAAATGAAAAACAGGCGCGGGCCGAATTGGCCCGTATCGCCGCATTGATGGCAAAGGCCGATGCCGCCTATCATCAAAATGATGACCCGATCATGGATGACGCGCAATATGATGCGTTGAAAGCCCGCAATCTGGCCATTGAAGCGCGCTTTCCGGGTTTAATTCGCCCGGACAGCCCCTCGAAAAAAGTTGGCGCACCGGTTGCCCCGGGTTTTGCCAAAATCCGCCACGCTGTGCCAATGCTCTCGCTTGGCAATGCTTTTTCTGATGAGGAGGTGCGGGAGTTTGACGCGCGGGTGCGAAAATTTTTGAGCATTGAGGGCGGGCTTGATTATACCGCCGAGCCTAAAATTGACGGGCTTTCGCTGTCGATCCGCTATGAAAACGGGGGGCTGATCTCGGCCGCCACAAGGGGCGATGGCGAGGTCGGCGAGGATGTAACATCTAATGCCATGCACATTAAAGGCATACCGCACCGGCTTGAAAATGCACCTGAAATTCTGGAGGTGCGCGGCGAGGTCTATATGACCCATATGGATTTTCAGGCGCTGAATGCCCGCCAGATTGCGGCCAAAGAAAAACCCTTCGCCAACCCGCGCAATGCTGCCGCCGGCTCATTGCGCCAGCTTGATGCCAGCATCACCGCCCGCCGCCCGCTGGGGTTTTTCGCCTATGCCTGGGGCGCGCTTTCCGCCCCGTTGGCGAAAAGCCAGATCGGGGCGATCCAGCGCCTGCAAACCCTGGGCTTTGCCACCAATCCGCTGACCGCGCTTTGTGATTCGCCCGCTGCTTTGCTCGAACACTACCGCAAGATAGAAGCCCTGCGCGCCGAGCTTGGCTATGATATCGACGGGGTGGTCTACAAGGTGAATGATCTGGCGCTGCAAGCCCGGCTCGGCATGCGCTCCACCACGCCGCGCTGGGCCATTGCCCATAAATTCCCGGCCGAAACCGCCTGGACCCGGCTGGAAGCCATCGATATTCAAGTGGGCCGCACCGGCGCGCTCTCGCCCGTGGCGCGGTTGCATCCGGTTACGGTTGGCGGGGTGGTTGTCTCCAACGCCACCTTGCATAACGAGGATTATATCAAGGGGCTGGATTCCAAGGGCCAGCCGATCCGCGAAGGCCGCGACATTCGGGTTGGTGACTGGGTGGAGGTTTACCGCGCCGGTGATGTGATCCCGAAAATCCGCGATGTGGACCTGAGCAAGCGCCGCAATGAAACGCCGTATTCCTTCCCGACACAATGCCCGGTTTGTGGCGCGGATGCGATAAGGGAGCCGGGCGAGGCGATCTCCCGCTGCACAGGAGGCTTTAGCTGCGCGGCACAACGCCTTGAAAAACTGAAGCATTTTGTAAGCCGTCAGGCCTTTGATATTGACGGGCTGGGCGCAAAGCAGATTGAAAGCTTTGTGCAGGATGGCTGGGTGCGCGAACCGGCTGATATTTTCACCCTGCAAGCGCGTTATGGCAGCGGCGGCAGGCAGCTCAAAAATCGCGAGGGCTGGGGAGAGCGCTCGGCGCAAAACCTGCTTGCGGCGATCGAGGCGCGCCGCACCATCCCGCTCAACCGGCTGATTTTTGCGCTTGGTATCCGCCATGTGGGTGAAAGCTCGGCTATGGTGCTGGCGCGCAATTATCAAAGCTGGGGTAATTTTCGCAACGCCATGCAGGCCGCGCAGCCCCATGCGGGGGAGGCATGGCAGGAGTTGAATGCAATTGACGGGGTGGGCGAGGTGATGGCCGCTTCGGTGGTGGATTTTTTCCACGAGGCCCGCACCCGCGAAATGGTTGACCGGCTGGCCTCGATGCTGCGAATCAAGGATGTCAGCCCGCCGCAAAACACCGGCTCTCCGGTGGCGGGCAAAACCGTGGTGTTCACCGGCACGCTCACCAAAATTTCGCGCGCCGAGGCCAAGGCGCGGGCCGAGGCGCTTGGGGTCAGGGTCTCTGGCTCGGTCTCGAAAAAAACCGATATTCTGGTGGCGGGCGAAAAGGCGGGCAGCAAGCTGAAAAAGGCTGAGAGCCTTGGGGTGGAGGTGCTGAGCGAGGATGAATGGCTTGCGCTGACCGCGCAAAAGGGTTGAAATAGCCCCATGTCGAGCCGCCCCGAGATTCTGTTTCCGCTTTTTGGCGAGGTGAAAAAGCTTA
>WFQA01000214.1 GCA_015487255.1 Paracoccaceae bacterium
CCGCGATCCATCACCGCTGCCACGCGCACCCCCATTTCGGTGCCGGAACTGCGCGCGGCGCGCAACATGTCACCGGTTGAAAGCTGCACCATGCCACGCTCTCGCACAAGCCGGTGCGCCTGCGTGCCCTTGCCAGCCCCGGGCGGCCCCAGCAGTATTATATTCATCTGCGGCTCTTCCTGGCTTTGCTGCGGTTTTTACCCCGCATTTTTGATTTTTCGATCAGGCTTTCATATTGCTGGGCCAGCATATGGGATTGCACCTGATTGATCGTATCCATGGTGACCGAAACCACAATCAGCACCGAGGTGCCGCCAAAGTAAAACGGAATGGTGGTATTGGCGATCAGCAGCTCGGGCAACAGCACCACTGCCGCCAGATAAAACGAGCCAAGCACCAACAGCCGGTTCATCACATATTCCAGATAATCCGCGGTTTTGGCGCCGGGGCGAATACCGGGCACAAAGCCGCCCTGCTTTTTGAGGTTGTCAGCCACATCGTCGGTTTTGAACGCCACGTTATGGGTGTAGAAATAAGCAAAGAACACCACCAGCGCCCCGGTCAACAGCAGATAAAGCGGCTGGCCCCGGCCCATATAGGCGGCAATCGTCGCCATGATGCCGGTGGCGTTCTGGTCCGAAAAAGCGGTGACCGTGGTCGGCAGCAACAAAAGCGACGAGGCAAAGATCGCCGGAATAACCCCGGCAGGGTTGAGCTTCATCGGCAGGTGGCTGCTTTCGCCGCCATACATCTTCATGCCGACTTGCCGCTTGGGATACTGGATATGGATCTTTCGCAAGGCCCGCTCGACAAACACCACCAGCGTCAGCACCACAACCACCATCACCATCACCCCCAGCACCATGGCGGTAGAAATGGCCCCCGAACGCCCGGCGGCAAAGAACTGCGCGGTCGCGGCCGGCAGCCCGGCGACAATGCCCACAAAGATGATCAGCGATATCCCGTTGCCAATGCCGCGCGCGGTGATCTGCTCGCCCAGCCACATCAAAAACATCGTGCCGCCAACCAGCGTGATCACGGTGGACGCCCTGAAGAACATCCCCGCCTCGGTCGCCATGCCCTGCCCTTCCAGCCCGACAGCAATGCCGTAAGACTGCGCCAGCGCCAGCAGCACCGTGCCATAGCGAGTATATTGGTTGATCTTCTTGCGGCCCTGTTCACCCTCTTTTTTCAGCGCTTCCAGTGAAGGCACCATCGAGGTCAGCAACTGCACAATGATCGAGGCCGAAATATAAGGCATGATGCCGAGCGCAAAGATCGCCATCCGCTCGATCGCACCGCCGGTAAACATATTCAGAATACCGCCAATACCGCCCTGCTGCTGCTCGAAAAACTGCGCCAGCTGCACCGGGTCCACCCCGGGAATCGGGATATAGGTGCCGATGCGGTAAACGATGAGAAGGCCGATCGCGAAGAAAATACGCTGCCGAAGCTCCTTGGCCTTGCCAAAGCTGCCCCAGCTCATATTCGCTGCCATTTGTTCTGCTGCAGATGCCATTTGAGGCCCCTTGACTGAAAATGCCGCCCCGAGCCGATTAACGGGCTGAGAGCGGCACAAATTAATCTATATACCGATGTAAGGCGCTCGCCGCACCTTCGCAAGGCTGTTGTGCCGCTATTTACAGAAGTGTGACCTTGCCACCGGCTTTTTCCACCGCTTCAACCGCGCCCTTGGAGGCACCTGTCACGGTAATATCGAGCTTGGCTGTCAGCTCACCCTTGGCCAAAAGGCGCACGCCTTGCAGCTTGCGGCGCACAAGGCCACACTCGACCATGCTGTCTTCAGTGATCGGCTTCGATGCGTCAATTTTGCCGGCATCGATGAATTTTTGCAGCACGAGAAAGTTTACAACCGCGTATTTATTGGGGTTGCGCATATTAAAGCCGCGCTTTGGCAGGCGTTGGTAAAGCGGCATCTGGCCACCCTCGTAGCCATTGATCGCTACACCCGAACGGGATTTTTGGCCTTTGATACCACGACCACCCATTTTACCAGTGCCGGAACCAGGACCACGACCAACGCGCTTGCGTTTCTTGGTGGCACCGGGATTGTCTCGCAATTCATGCAATTTCATGACGCTTCTCCTGATTTGCCGGAAGTCCCCTGATGAGCGTCAACCCAAGAGCAACACGGCGTTGATATGATTCTGTGGCTTTCGAGACCACCGGAGGCGTATAGACCCAAGCGATGCCGGTTTCAAGCAGAAATGAGCACGGGCAATGGCCCACTTTGAAACGCGTATCTTATTTCCACTCAAAATATGGCGAATAGCCAAACCCGGTGGCGACGGCGATTTCATGGGTGATAAAAATCCAATTTTTGGCCGCAGTCTCTCGCTGACAGGGCATACCTGCTTGAGAGGTTTGCTTCAGCTTGGCCTATATCACCCGCAACCGCAAATGGCATCATTGTTCAGAGAGTGATTTGGAGGTTTTAGATAAATAAATTACAGCCTTTTTTTCGTGACCAACACCGCATCAAATAAGCGAAATTATTCTTGATGCCTTCCCTTAAAACCAATGATACCATAATAAGAATTCCAGATTGTACTATTAAATACATCAGCGCCCGCCAAATCGCGTCGCACAAAGATTTACACTGATGTGGCCTGTTTGGTTGAATCATCTCCCCTATTCACTACAAAAAATTACAGGAAGCCGCTTTGAGGTCGCCCAGTCCATCTTGACAGCACAACAAGATATTGTCATACCAAAATGAATTGCGGAGTATCGGGATGAAGCAGAAAATCTGCGTTTTGGGGCTGGGTCTGATGGGGCGGCGGGCGGTGTTGCGCTTGGCGGGGCTGGGCCATGAAATGGTCGCGTGGAACCGCTCACAGGGGGCGGGGATAGAGGCGGCTGCTTCGGTTGCCACCATCGCCTCCTCCCCGCGTGAAGCGGTGCAGGGCGCTTCAGCCGTTTTGCTTTTTCTTCATGATGCAAAGGCGGTTTCTGAGGTGCTCATTACCAGCGGGGCGGTTGACCGTTTGCCACCCGGCACATTGGTGGCGGATATGGGCACCAACACACCGGAAACCGCCCGATTTGTTCAATCCCGGCTGCCGGATGCCAACCAATTTGTTGATGCCCCCGTTTCAGGCGGCACTGCGGGTATCGAGCAAGGAACACTTTCGATATTTCTGGGGGCTGCGGATAGGGATGTGGCAAAAGCCACCGCGCTGCTAGGGG
>WFQA01000215.1 GCA_015487255.1 Paracoccaceae bacterium
ACCCTTTGTGACATCCGCCTGCCCCTGGGGCTGAGTGACGCGCAGGCCGACACGCTTGCAACCGTGGTGCTTGAAAGCCTGAACGAGGCCCTGCCATGAGCCGCCTGACCCTGCGCAATATCGAGATTTTCATCGCCGCCATCGAGGAAGGTTCGGTGGCCGCCGCCGCCAAGCGGCTTGCCACCAGCCCATCCTCGATCTCGCAACACCTGAGCAACCTCGAGGAGGACCTCGGCACCACCCTGATCGACCGCAGCAACCGTCCATTGGCGCTGACCCCGGCTGGCGTGCTTTTTCGCCGCCGCGCCGCCAATATCCTGACCGAGGCCACCCGCGCGCGGGCCGAGCTGGCGGTATTTGATTATACCACCCTTTCCCATCTGTCGCTGGCGATCATTGACGATTTCGAGCCGGACATCACCCCGGCCCTGATGGCCAGCCTCGCCTCGGAAATGCCCAACTGCCATATTATTTTGCAAACCGGAGCCAGCCACGCCAACCTGAGCGCGCTTGAATCGCGCAGCGTCGATATCTGCATCGCCGCCGAGCCGGATATGCCATTGGAATGGATGGAAATTCACCCCCTGCTCAACGAGCCGTTTGTGCTGCTCGCCCCCAAAGATGTGGTCAAGCAAAACCAGCCCAGCCTGCCGCAGCTGATGACCAGGCCGTTCATCCGCTTCCCCAAGGATCAGGTGGTGGGCCGCATGATCGAGGCGCGGCTTGCCGCCGAGCGCCTGTCTCTGCCGCAGGTTTTCGAGATCGACAGCTACCAGTCGATCATGGCGATGGTGGCCAAAGGCACCGGCTGGGCCATCGCTCCGCCGATGTGTTTTTTGCGTGCGCAGCGCTTTCAGGCGCAGGTGGATATGCTGCCCCTGCCCTTTGATGGCCTTGGCCGCCGCATCTCTCTCTTTGCCCGCAAAGATACGCTCGACAGGCTGCCCAAAGACATCGCCACCCGCCTTGCAACCTTGATCGACGACATGTTGATTCAGCCCACCATAACCAGCCACCCCTGGCTGAAAAATGGCTTCACACGGTTGAGCTAAGCGGTTTCTATCTTTGTTCGAAATTCAGGAGGAATTGACCCGGCAAAAGCGCTAAGCCCCGCCGAGCGCAGCGAGGCCATAGCCGGAGGCCCTCCGATTTTCAGCTCTGCTGAAAACGTGCCTTTGCTGAGCGGGTGGGGCGGTGCAAAGCCAGACAAGCAGATCAACCTTTATGCCCTGCCCCGAAGCAAAGGCACCCTTGGCGGAGCACACAACCAGCTGTGATGCCCTCCGCGTGCATATTGTTGCTGCGCAACAACATACACACGTTTGGGCCATGGCCTCGCCTGTGGCTCGGCAGATCATCGGACCAGCCAAATTGATGTAATCAGCATCCAGCTACAGTCCAGAACAAACCCAACAGCGACATAGATCACTTGCCGTATGGACAATAGCAGTCGTCGGCTGGTCCATTTCTCCTCCATTTTATGCTTGTGCTTTGGCACAATTTCCCCAAATCTGGCTTTGCAGCAAACTTAAGCAGGTAAAATGATGCAAGCCGATTACCCCCGAGACCTCACCGGCTACAACGGCCACCCCCCCAAGGCCAACTGGCCCGGCAAGGCGCGCATCGCATTGCAGTTTGTCCTCAACATCGAGGAAGGCGGCGAGAATTGCGTGCTGCACGGAGATGCCGCCTCGGAAACCTTCCTGAGCGAGATCATCGGTGCTGCCCCGTTTGAAAATGCCCGCCACATGTCGATGGAAAGCATTTACGAATACGGTTCCCGCGCGGGGGCTTGGCGCATTTTTGATCTGTTCAAAGCCCACGGCCTGCCGCTGACTATTTTTGCCGTCGCCATGGCCGCCAAACGCACCCCGGCCCTGATTGAGCGTGCCCTGCAAGATGGTCATGAAATTGCCAGTCACGGGCTGCGCTGGATCAACTATCACGGTATCCCCGAGGATGTTGAGCGCGCCCACATGCAGGAAGCCATGGAAATTCTCACTACCCTCACCGGCAGCCGCCCGCTGGGCTGGTATACGGGGCGCACATCGCAAAACACCCGCAAGCTGGTGGCCGAATATGGCGGCTTTCTTTACGATGCCGATGACTATTCCGACGACCTGCCGTTTTGGAGCCGCTTTGAGGAAAACCACCTGATTGTGCCCTATACGCTGGACAGCAACGATATGCGCTTCGCCGCCCCGCAGGGTTTCAACTGTGGCGATCAGCTCTACACCTACCTGAAAGACGCCTTTGATACGCTCTATGCCGAAGGCGAAACCAGCCCCAAAATGCTTTCCATCGGCATGCATGCCCGCATTCTGGGCCGCCCGGGCCGCATTCAGGGCCTCAAACGGTTTCTGAATTATGTAAGCAAGCACGATGCTGTCTGGGTCGCGCGGCGGGTGGATATTGCCAAGCATTGGCACAACAACCACTCTCCCGGTTAAAGCGACCTTTTGCCGAGCGAAGCGAGGCCACGGCGCCGCAGCCCATTTTTGAAGGCCTCTTCAAAAATGCCACCGCTTGGGCTTGATGCGACATCGGAGATTTTTTACTGCGGTGCCACCGCTCGCGCCCCGCTCGGGGACATACCCGCCTGAATGGCTTCGCCATCAGGCGGGCAGCCCCCTCGCAGGGCACGCGTCGCGCTTGGGCGCGCCGGGGAATTGACCGCAGGTTTCAGGAAATCTATCCATTGCAGCACAGGCTTGGCCAAGCTAGTCTAAACTTTTATAGTGCAGGGAAGCAAAGATGAGTGAATTTCGCTATTTCTCTCCAAAAGGCGGGCTGTCGCCCCAAACCGCGATGATGACTGATCGCGCGGTGTTCAAGGAAGCCTATGCGTTGATTCCGCGTGGGGTGATGAGTGATATCGTCACCTCCAATCTGCCCCATTGGCAGGGTGCCCACGCCTGGATACTGGCCCGCCCAATGTCGGGTTTTGCCGAAACATTCGCACAGTATATTGTGGTAGTTCCCCCCGGTGGTGGCTCAGATACCCCTGAGCCGGAAGCCAATGGCGAGGCGGTACTTTTTGTTACCGATGGTGGCTTCACCCTGACGATTGACGGCCAGCCCCATAAAATGGCAACCGGCAGCTATGCCTATATTCCTGCGGGGGCCAGTTGGCAGGTGCGAAACAACACTGACGCCCCAACCACCTTCCACTGGATCCGCAAAGCCTATGAGGCAGTGGACAGCATCGCCAGGCCCGAGGCCTTTGTGACCTCAGATCAGCAAACCCAGCCCATTGCAATGCCCGGCACCAATGGCGCATGGGCCACCACCCGCTTTGTGGACCCAAGCGATATGCGCCACGATATGCATGTCAATATCGTCACCTTCCAGCCCGGCGGCATTATCCCCTTTGCCGAGACCCATGTGATGGAGCACGGGCTTTATGTGCTGCAAGGCAAGGCGGTTTACCGGCTGAATGATGACTGGGTCGAGGTCGAGGCCGGAGATTTCATCTGGCTGCGCGCCTTTTGCCCGCAAGGCTGTTATGCGGCGGGGCCGGAGCCGTTTCGCTACCTGCTCTATAAAGATGTGAACCGCCATCCAAAGCTCGGCCCTGTCGTCAAATGATTATTGCCAAGCCCCTTACCGCTGCGGGTTTTGCCGCTTATGGCGATGTGATCGAGGCAGCGGGGGCGCCGAGCTTCATGATCAATGCCGGCAAATGCACTCGCTTCCATGATCTGGCCAGGATGGATTGTGATGGCGGCCGGATGGGCATCAGCCTTGCCCATGCCATGCCCTGTGAAATGCCCCTCACGCTCACCATGATCGAGCGCCACCCGCTGGGCAGCCAGATGTTCATGCCGCTCAATGATGCACCGTTTCTGGTGGTGGTGTCTGACGGGCCATCGGCGACACCTAGGGCCTTCCTGACCAATGGCGCACAAGGGGTAAATTACCATCGTGGCACATGGCACGGCGTGCTGACACCGCTTTTCGCCCCCCAGTCTTTTCTGATTGTTGACCGGATTGGCGCGGGCAGCAACGTGCAGGAGCATTTTTTCCAAACCCCGTTCCGGATTACAATTCCAGATGCCTAGCCCGATCCTGTTTGGCCATGGCGCGATTGATCGCGCCGCCCATCTGCGCAACGATTGCGGCGCACAGGCCCGTATGCGCGCAGCAGAAAATGCCCGCTTCATGGCGCTCTGGCGTGGCAAGGTGCTGGTGGATGAAAGCCCCGATCTCGCATGGCTCAACCTTGAGGAGGCTCAAAAAGCCACCCCGCGCGGTGATCCGCTGTTTCTCGGGTTGCAGGATAGCCAGCCCCGCTATGCGGTTGAGATCAATGACTGGGGGGATGCAATAAAAACCGACAGCTTCATTGATGATAGCCAAACCCGCCACCCTGCCCTGCCCGCCACCCTTGGTTTTCGTGACCTGCGCAGCCTGATGCACAGCCTGCCCGCCCCGGCGCTGGGCGATGCCGCCACAGCCAAATCCTTGCTGCATTGGCATGGTTCCCACCGCTATTGCGGCCATTGCGGCAGCCGCACCAGGCTTACCCATGCCGGCTGGCACCGTTTGTGCCCGGGCTGCGCGCGCATGGGCTTTCCCCATATCGAGCCGGTGGTGATCATGCTGGTCACCCATGGCAACAAAACCCTGCTTGGCCGCTCAAAGGGCTGGCCGGATGGCATGTATTCCATGCTGGCCGGCTTCATGGAGCCGGGCGAGACCATTGCCGAGGCCGTGAAGCGCGAGGTGATGGAGGAGGTCGGGGTCAGGATCGGCAAGGTCAGGGTGCTTGATGACCAGCCATGGCCCTTCCCCAGTTCGCTGATGATCGGCTGCCACGCCGAGGCGCTTTCACAAAGCATTAACCTAGACCCGATAGAGCTGGAAGATGCACTCTGGGCCAGCCGCGAGCGGGTACTGGAAACGCTGGATGGATCTGATCCGGGGTTTCAACCGGCTCGAAAAGGCGCGATTGCCAGAAATTTGCTGGATAGATGGCTGGCAGATTGTATATAAGCGGTGAAAACAAGTTGAAGGCAGGTTATGGAACTAACATACAAAACGATTATCAACGTCCCGCAGGCATTTGCCTTTGAAAAAGCAACGGATTTCGCCCGATTCGAACGCGAGGGCTTTGGCAAGCTCTCTCCGTTTGAGCCAAGATCCGAGATCAAAGCGCCCGGGATAGGCGCTCGCTGGCGCACATCTTCCGAATTTCAGGGCCGGCCAAGGCGGTTTTCATTGGAGCTTTTCAAACTGGATGGCCCAGAAGCGATGGTATTGGGCAATAAATCTGAGAAATACGATATCGAGGCGCATTTCCTGTTTAAGGAGATCGGCGAGGAAGAAACCGAATTCACCTTTCATCTCGATGCCAAGGCGCAGTCCATCACCGCCAAGCTGATCCTGCAAACCATCCAACTGGCACGCGGGCGGATCGAAAAATCAATGCAGACCGAGTTTGAAAAAATGGCGCTCAATATGGAAGAAGCTTTCGACGAATCACGATAATGGAGGATGAAAATAGAGGCTCCTGCGCCCCGCGCAGGGCCGGGCCGAGGCGAAGCCGAGGCCACCGGCGTCGCCAGACACATTTTTGAAGGCCTCTTCAAAAATGCCACCGGCTCGGCCAGATGCAACATCGGAGAATTTTTACTGCAGCGCCGCCGCGCGCGCCTCGCTCGGGGGCATTGATGCGGGGCCTGCGGCCCCTGTCAAACCCCCTCCCTCGGCGCGTGTCGTGCCTAGGGCACGCCAGGCGCTATCTCAATGTCGCACGAAATATTGATGCCGGATAGGTGCCCAGTATACGCATTGAACTCGTGAAATAATCCAGTTCCTCAAGTGCACGCTTGAGGCTCCCATCTTCGGGATGCCCTTCGACATCCGCATAAAACTGGGTAGCCTTAAAACTGCCATTCACCATATAACTTTCCAGTTTCAGCATATTTACACCGTTCGTCGCAAACCCCCCCATCGCTTTATAGAGCGCTGACGGCAAGTTACGCACTTCAAATACCATGGTCGTGATCTGATTTTTTTCCGGCAACACCCGCCTTGCCTCGGGCGACATCACCAAGAAGCGGGTGGTGTTGTGGGTGTTATCCTCGATATGCCGCGCCAGCACATCCAACCCGTAAAGTTCGCCCGCCAGTTCCGAGGCCAGTGCCGCCATGCCCGGGTCTCCCAATTCGGCCACATGTTTGGCCGAACCGGCCGTATCGGCTCCGGTTTCAGGCCTTATTCCGTGTTCTTTCAAAAAACCCCGGCTCTGACCAAGCAGCACCGTGTGACTCATTGCGGTTTTCACATCCGCGAGCTTAGCGCCCTTAACCCCGAGCAGGTTCACATGCACGCGCACAAAATGCTCGCCCACGATATGCAGCCCCGATTCGGGCAAAAGCGCGTGGATATCCGCCACCCGCCCATAGGTCGAGTTTTCCACCGGCAGCATGGCCAGATCGGCCCGCCCTTCCTTCACCGCCGCAATCGCCCCTTCAAAACTATGGCAAGGCAGCGGCTCTTGCCCGGCAAACACCTCGACACAGGCCTGATGGGAATAAGCGCCCAGCTCGCCCTGAAAGGAAATTATCTGTTTCATTACGTTTTTCACCTATTTGGTCGTTTCGTCGCGCCTACACACCTTGATTTCGCCTCCAAGATACGGCTAAAACCCTTTCGAGCAACCCATTCCGGGCTGGACCCGGGCAAAAGTAAGGTATTTCATCCGATGAACACAATGGAAATTACAAAAGTTGTTGCTGGCGTATCCGGCTCTCTGCTTATTCTGCTGCTTTTGCAAATGGGCGCCAAGGGGTATTATTTAGGCAAAGGCGACGAAGAAGCCGCCTATACCATTGAAGTGGCCGAAGCCGCACCCGTTGAGCAAGAGGTGGTTATACCGTTTTCGGAGATTCTGGCCGCTGCCGATGCCGATAAAGGCCAGCGGGTGTTTGCAACCTGTGCCGCCTGCCACGGGGTGGATCCGGGGGTTGTCAGGGCTGGCCCTTCCTTGTTTGGTATTGTTGATCGCCCTGTCGGCTCGGAAGATTTCAGCTATTCAGATACGCTTGCCAACCTGGGCGGGAACTGGACAGTGGATGACCTGAACGCATTTCTGACCAAGCCCTCCACCTATGCCCCGGGCACCAGCATGAGCTTTGCCGGAGTGAAAAAAGAAAAAGACCGCGCCAATCTGATCGCTTATCTTTCGACCCTGCAATAGGTTGATATAGCTTCCAAAAGCCGCGTCTTTGCAAAAGGGCGCGGCTTTTTGCTGCTTTATGCACTGTTCACAAAATCGCGTCTTGCGTTGGGTGAATTTGCCGCTACCATATTTTCAGGATAATATGGAGAATTTGCTATGATAAGCCGCTCACAAAGCAAGGCCCGTGCCATCGCCCGCACCGAAATCCCGCTTTGGAAGATATTTGCCGTGCTGTTTCTGGCCGCACTGCTCACCATTTTTGCCAGCCTGAGCCATGCGGATGAGGATATCACCGTCACCCACGGCCTATCCAAATTTGGTGATCTGAAATACGATGCCGATTTTCCCTATCTTGATTACGTGAACCCCAACGCCCCCAAAGGCGGTGAATATTCCACCTGGGCCTTTGGCACTTTTGATTCGATGAACCCCTATATCACCAAGGGCAATGCCGCGGGCAGCTCCGCTATTTTTATCGAGAGCCTGATGGTCGGCACCGCTGACGAGCCGGATTCGGTTTACGGGCTGATCGCCGAAAGCGTTGAATATCCCTCTGACCGTTCCTGGGCGATCTTCAACCTGCGCCCCGAGGCGCGGTTTTCTGACGGCACGCCGGTAACTGCCGCTGATGTGGTTTTCACCCATAATATTTTCCTTGAAAAGGGCATCCCCTCTTATCGCGCCATCATGGAGGCCGAGGTTGCCTCGGTTGAAGCGCTGGATGAAACAAGGGTGAAGTTCACCTTCACCGCCCCTTCGGATGACAACACCAACCTGCTGCTGGTTGCCGGCACTCCGGTGCTTTCCGAGGCGCAATTCGCTGATCGGGATTTTGCCGAATCCACCCTTGACCCGATTCTCGGCACCGGGCCATATGTGCTTGAATCTATGGATGTCGGCAAGCAGCTCACCTATGTCTATAACCCCGATTATTGGGGGGCGGACCTGCCGATCAATATCGGCAGCAACAATTTCGAGCGGATCCGCTTTGAATATTACGCTGACCCGACCGCTGCCTTTGAAGGGTTCAAGGCCGGGGAATACCTGTTTCGCAATGAAAACTCCTCCAAAGCCTGGGCGCAGGATTATGAATTCCCGGCCGTTGAAAACGGCTGGGTGGTGAAAGAGGAATTGCCTGATGGCAATATCGGCCAAGCCCAAGGATTTTTCTTTAACCTGCAGCGCGAAAAATTTTCCGACCCGCGTGTGCGCGAGGCGATTGGCATGGCGTTTAACTTTGAGTGGTCCAACAAAACCCTGTTTTACGGGCTTTATGAGCGGGTGGACAGTTTTTTCAAAAACTCCGATCTTGAAGCGCAAGGCATGATCCCGGCAGATGAATTGGCGATTTTGGAACCATATCGTGCCGATCTGCCCGAAGAGGTGTTTACCGAGCCGGTCTATTCGCCGCCGGTATCGGGCGAAAACCAGATCGACCGTTCGGTCATTCGCGCCGCGGGCAAATTGCTGGACGAAGCCGGTTGGACAGTGCAGGACGGGGTGCGCAAAAACGCCGCTGGCGAGCAGCTCACCATCGAGTTCCTCAACTATTCGCCATTGTTTGACCGTATCATCAACCCTTATCTGGAAAACCTCGAGCGGCTGGGGATCGAGGCGACCAATAACCGGGTCGATACCGCACAATATACCGAGCGCACCCGCAATCGCGAATTTGATATCATGATCAGCACCTATGGCAATTCGATCACCCCCGGCCTTGGCCTGCGCCAGACCTATGCGTCGGAAAACGCCAATGTGCCCTCACGCAACCGCGCCGGCCTTGCCAACCCGGCGATTGATGCGCTGGTCGAGCGGGTGATTGCCGCACAAACCCGCGAGGAGCTGAACCTCAACACCCGCGCGCTTGACCGTGCGCTGCGGGCCTTGCATATCTGGGTGCCGCAATGGTTCAAGGATGTGCATTCCGTGGCTTATTGGGATGTATATGACTACCCCGACCCGGCGCTTTCGCCCTTTGCGCTCGGGGCCTCAAGCTGGTGGTGGTGGGATGAGGAAAAGGCCGCCAAGCTGCAAGCGGAGGGTGCGCTCTAGCCCATGGCCGCTTATGTTTTCCGGCGTTTGCTGC
>WFQA01000216.1 GCA_015487255.1 Paracoccaceae bacterium
AAGTGCTGTGCTGACCGGGGCTAAAGCTCCATCGCCAGTTTTGTGCCCTGCAAGATCGCCCGTTTGGCATCCAGCTCAGCCGCCACATCGGCTCCTCCGATAATATGGCAACCCATCCCCTTTGCCGCCAGCGCATCGGCAAGGCTGCGCTCGGGCACCTGCCCGGCACAGAGCACAATATTGTCGGCTTTGATCAGGCGGGGGGTTTCGCGGGCCTCCCCTTCGGAGATCATCAGCCCATCAGCGGTGATCTCCTCGTAATTCACCCCGCCGATCATGGCTACATCTTTCATGTGCAGTGCGGCGCGGTGGATCCAGCCGGTGGTTTTGCCCAAGCCCTTGCCCAGCTTGCTGGCCTTGCGCTGCAACAGCGTGACTTGGCGCAGCGGTGGCTCGGGTTGAGGCCCGCTATCCGCCAGCCCGCCTGGGGCGTCTTCCGGGTCCGCCACGCCCCACTCGGCTTTCCATGCCGCCAGATCAAGGGTCGGGCTTTTGCCGGTGACCAGATATTCGGCGATATCAAAGCCGATGCCCCCCGCGCCGATCACCGCCACTCGCTTTCCGACATCCGCGCCGCGCAGCACATCGGCATAGCTCAGCACATGGGGCAGGTCTTGGCCCTTTATCTCCGGGTCTCGCGGCAGGGCGCCGGTGGCGATCACCACTTCGTCAAAGCCGGTCAGGTCATCCACCCCCACCCGTCGCCCGAGATGCTGCTTGATATCCAGCGTTTCCAGCATGGCGCGATACCACGCAACAAGGCCCTTGAACTCCTCCTTGCCCGGCACCTGTTTGGCAAGGTTGAGCTGGCCGCCGATCTCTTCGGCAGCATCAAACAGGCTGACATGGTGGCCCCGCTCAGCCGCCGCAATCGCCGTGGCCAGCCCCGCCGGGCCAGCGCCGACGATGGCGATGTTTTTGGGGGTGCCGGTTGGCTCCAGCACCAGCTCGGTCTCGTAACAGGCGCGGGGGTTGACCAGACAGGTGGACATTTTGAGGCTGAACGTATGGTCAAGGCAGGCCTGATTGCAGGCAATGCAAGGCGCAATCAGTGCCGCCTGCCCGGCGGCGGCTTTGGCGACGAAATTCGGGTCCGCCAAGAAGGGCCGCGCCATGGAGACCATATCCGCCGCGCCGTTTTGCAGCACCTCTTCGGCCACCTCTGGGATGTTGATGCGGTTGGAGGTGATGATGGGGATATTGACCTCGCCCATCAGCTTTTGGGTTACCCATGTAAAGGCGGCGCGCGGCACCGAGGTGGCAATGGTCGGGATGCGCGCCTCGTGCCAGCCAATGCCGGTATTGATGATCGTTGCGCCGGCCATCTCGATGGCGCGGGCCAGTTGCACCACCTCCCGCCAGGTGGAGCCGTTCGGGATCAGGTCGATCATCGACAGGCGGTAGATGATGATGAATTTCCGGCCAACCGATTGCCGCACCCGGCGCACCACCTCAAGCGGCAGGCGCATGCGGTTTTCATAAGAGCCACCCCAGCGGTCCTCGCGTTTGTTGGTGTGGGTGACCAGAAACTGGTTGAGGAAATACCCTTCCGAGCCCATGATCTCCACCCCGTCATACCCCGCGGCCTGCGCCCGGGTGGCGGCCATGGCGATATCGGCGATTTGCTTTTGAATGCCCGCTTCATCCAGTGCCTTGGGTTTGAACATCGAGATCGGGGATTTGATGGCGGAGGGGGCAACGCAATCGGGGGAGAACGCATAGCGCCCGGCGTGCAGTATCTGCATGGCGATTTTGCCGCCTTCATCATGCACCCGCTTGGTAGCGATGGCGTGGTTGGCGATATCCTCGTCGCTGAAAAGCCCTGCCGCGCCGGGCATCACGCCACCTTCCTTGTTGGGGGCCATGCCGCCGGTTACAATCAGCCCTACCCCGCCCTTTGCGCGCGCCCCGTAAAATGCCGCCACCCGGTTCCAGTCCCCGGCCTCCTCCAGCCCGGTATGCATGGACCCCATCAACACGCGGTTTTTGAGGGTGGTAAAACCAAGGTCGAGTGGGGCGAGCAGCTTTGGATAAGAGGTCATCATGGTTCCTTTGCGTGGTTGGAGCCAGTTTTGCCTATAGCGGAGAAATTGTCACCCCCGACCATGCGTAAATACCAAAATGGCTAGGTCAGACCCGCCGAGCGAAGCGAGGCCACCGGCGTCGCCAGACACTGTTCAGCTTTGCTGATAAAGTGCCTTTTCCGACGGGGGCTTTAGCCTCCAAGAGGAAAAGGCAAGCTTGTCGGTGAGGGCGGGGTTTTTTACTGCAGCGCCGCGGCGCGCGCCTCCTGCGGCGACCTGAAGTCGTCGGCTGCGCCTCCTTTGTTCAGCCCACCTCGTCGGCGCGTGCCATGCAAAAGCATGGCAGACAGGGGCAAACCTCATCTAACTATTTGCCAAATGCATTGAATCAACAAAGGCTTCGATGATACGCCTGATACGTTCCTGCTCCGGATCAGACGCATTATAGCCTGTGGCCGAAAGTGCCACTAATCGTCCGCCAACTTCGGTAAACGCCCGCCAGAAACGTGGTGATTCGCCGGTACGGGTGGTTTGGGTCAGGTCCTCCACAAAGGCAAAAACCGCTTTATCGGTGCGGGTGATCGACAGCACGGTCAGGGTGCGTGGGTCCCGACTTTTGCTCAGGGTGAGCTGGCCAAACGGGGTTTCAAGAAAGCTCTGTAGCTGGGCCAGCCCTGCCGTTAGGCCGTTTTCCGAACCCGGCAGGCCTTTGTTGGAAACGCTCGCCGTCAGCACCGCCGAGATCGGCACCCGCGCGATGGTGGGGCCGGTGGCCTCGGGGTTAACGGCGCAATCGGACAAAAACACAAACGCCCCCACCCGGGCCTCGTCAACCAGCCGCTCATCAATGCAAAAACCCGGCGGGCCCTGGATGACCACCTCCTGCCCCCCCACTTTGACTGCCCGCTGAAACATGATGCCCTCGGTGGCGGAAAAGCTGCAGGCACCAAGCAAGGTCAGCAGCATAAGGCGGGAAAAGAGGCGGATCGGCATAAAGTGGCTCCTGTGAAATTTGGCGCAGGTTAACCCCGCGCGCAGGTAAGCTCAAGCGTTGCGATTGTGGGTAACAAGCCCTAATGTGCAGCGGCATATTTATGGAGAAACCCGGTGTTACCCAGTAAAAACCCCCGTTTTGCAGCCTATATCACCTGCGCCGAGGCCCGGTGCGAGCCGTGGCGCACAGCGCTCGGGGTATTGCTGGTTGCCGGGCTTTATCTGGGGGCCGCCGCCGGGCTGGGGGCCTTGGCGCTGCAAATCGCGGAAAGTATTCAGATCGGCTCGGGCTATGCGCTGGTGTTTGAGATGGTGACCCTTTCTTCCAAACGTGCGGTGCTGATCACGCTGTTTTCCATCGTGCTGGCCCTGCCCGCCCTTTGGCTGGTGCTGAGGGTTTTGCACAAACGCACGCTGCAAAGCCTGATCGCCCCGACCGGGCGGGTGCACTGGCGCAATTATCGCCGTGCCATGGTGTTTGTGCTGGGTTTTGGCCTGCTTACCAGCCTGCCGGTGATGCTTACCGGTGCAGCCAGCCAGCAGCTCACATTGGCGCAATGGCTGCCATGGCTGTTGCCCGGGCTGATCCTGATATTCCTGCAAACCGCCACCGAGGAGCTGTTTTTTCGCGGCTATCTGATGCAGCAACTGGCGGCACGGTTCAACAGCCGCTGGGTGTGGTGGCTGCTGCCCGCGCTATTATTCGGGGCCATGCATTACAACCCCGCGATCTATGGTGAAAACACCTGGCTGGTGATGGCCACCGCCACCCTTGCGGGGTTGATATTTGGCGATATCACCGCCCGCTCCGGTGATCTCTCCATGGCGCTGGGCCTGCATTTCGCCAATAATATGCTGGCGGTGTTGATTCTCGGGGTGCCCGGCCAGCTTTCCGCGCTCAGCCTTTATTTGCAAGATATCAATATGCGCGATGTGGATGTGATGCGCTTTGAGCTGCTCAGCTCATTCGGGCTGATACTTTTGGTCTATATTATCTATCTTTTGGTGCTGCGCGCCCGGCGCTAACCGTTGCAATCTGCCCTTTCCGGCTTTATCTATAAACGGCACTGCAAAGAGGATTCCGCTGAAATGAACTGGATCACAAATTACGTCCGGCCCAAGATCAACTCGATTTTCTCGCGCCGGGAGGTGCCGGACAATCTCTGGACCAAATGCGATGAATGCGGCACCATGCTGTTTCATCGCGAGTTGAAAGCGGCGCAAAACACCTGCCCGAATTGTGATCACCATTTGCATATCTCGCCCCGCGCCCGCTTTGAAGCGCTGTTTGATGGCGGCATTTTCACCGAGATCGAGGTGCAGGAACCCCAAGCCGACCCCCTTACCTTCAAAGACCAGAAGCGCTACCCCGACCGGCTGCGGGACGCCAAGAAAAAAACCAACGAGACCGATGCGATGCTGGTGGCCGAAGGCGAGATCGGCCGCACAAAAATCGTCGCCTGTGCGCAGGATTTTTCCTTTATGGGCGGCTCCATGGGCATGTATGTCGGCAATGCGATCATCGCGGCCGCCGAGGCGGCAATTGCCCGCAAATGCCCCTTGGTGCTGTTTTCCGCTGCCGGTGGCGCGCGCATGCAGGAGGGTATCTTGAGCCTGATGCAAATGCCGCGCACCACCGTTGCGGTGCAGATGCTCAAAGAGGCGGGGCTGCCTTATATTGTGGTGCTCACCCACCCGACCACCGGCGGCGTCACCGCCTCTTATGCCATGCTGGGGGATATCCATATCGCCGAGCCAAACGCGCTGATCGCCTTTGCCGGCACCCGCGTGATCGAGCAAACCATTGGCGAAAAACTGCCCGAGGGTTTCCAGCGCGCCGAGTATCTGCTTGATCACGGCATGCTGGACCGGGTGACCCACCGCACCATGTTAAAAGGCGAGTTGGTGTCGATTCTGCGGATGCTGATGCGTGACACCCCGCCGGTCATGGGTGATCTGCCCGCCCCCGAGGAAAAACCCGCACCAGAGCCGGAAACCGCTGAAGCGTGAGCAGCGATAAAATCCTTGAGCGGATGACGGCCCTGCATCCGAAGGTCATCGACCTGTCATTGGGCCGGATGCACGCATTGCTGGCAAAGCTCGGCAACCCCGAGCAGAAGCTGCCACCGGTGATCCATATCGCCGGCACCAATGGCAAAGGCTCCACCCAGGCGATGATCAGGGCCGGGCTGGAGGCGGCGGATTTGCGGGTCCATGCCTATACCTCCCCCCATCTGGCGCGGTTTCACGAGCGGATCCGGCTGGCCGGAGCGCTGATCTCGGAAGCAGCCCTGAGCGAGGTGCTGGAGGAGTGCATGGCTGCCAATGACGGCGCGCCGATCACCTATTTTGAAATCACCACCTGCGCGGCGATGCTTGCGATGTCGCGGGTGGAGGCGGATTATACCCTGCTCGAGGTCGGGCTTGGCGGGCGGCTCGATACCACCAATGTGGTCGAAAACCCTCGGCTGACCATCATCACCCCCGTTTCGCTTGATCATCAGGGTTTTCTGGGGGATACGCTGGCAGAAATCGCCGGGGAAAAGGCGGGGATATTAAAGCCCGGCGTGCCCTGCATCGTTGGCCCGCAAAGCGACGAGGCCCGCGATGTGATCGAGCAAAAAGGTGGGGCCGTGGGTGCAAGCCTGTTGATTGCAGGGCAGGACTGGCAGGTTTTTGAAGAGCGCGGCGGCATGGTTTATCAGGATGAAATGGGCCTGCTGGACCTGCCCCTGCCCACCTTGATCGGCGCACATCAGGTGGAAAACGCCGGCGCGGCGATCTGTGCCTTGCGGATGCTGGGGGTGGAGACCATCGAGGCCGCCTTGCGGAATGCCAAATGGCCGGCGCGGATGCAAAAGCTGAAATCCGGCCCGTTGGTAAATGCTGCACCGCAAGCCGAGCTTTGGCTTGATGGCGGCCATAACCCTGCCGCTGGCAAAGCGCTGGCTGAGGCCCTGACCCGCCTGCCAGCGCGCCCGCTTTACATGGTCTGCGGCATGCTCAACACCAAGGATGTGGGCGGTTACCTCGCCCCCTTGGCCAAAAGCGCTGTGAAGCTGACCGGGGTTTCCATCCCCGGTGAGAACGCCACCCTGAGCGCTGATGAAATATGCGCAGCGGCGCTTAAAGCTGACATGAAAGCAGATACCGCCACAAGCGTTTCAGAGGCGGTGGCACAGGTGGTGGCCGAGGCGCCAAACGCGCGGATATTACTTTGCGGCTCGCTCTATCTCGCCGGGCGGGTCTTGCAGGAGAATGGCTGATGGACAACCCGCGTGCATTTCTAAAAGCCCTGTTTGATGCTGCCGTGGAGGCGGCCTTGCCGCAAGCGGATATTGCCAGGTTTCTGCCCGCAAAGCCCAAAGGCCGCACGGTTGTGGTGGGTGCTGGCAAAGGCGCGGCGCAACTGGCACAGGCGGTTGAAAAGGCATGGGATGGCCCGCTTTCGGGTGTGGTTGTCACCCGCTATGGCTACGGGGCGGCGTGTTCGCGGATCGAGATCATCGAGGCGGCGCATCCGGTGCCCGACGCCGCCGGGCAGGTGGCCGCCCGGCGCCTGCTGGCGGCGGTGGCGGGGCTTGGGCCGGATGATCTGGTGATTGCCCTGATCACCGGCGGCGGCTCGGCGCTGTTGCCCTGCCCGCCGGAGGGTGTGGGTCTGGATGACGAAATCGCCCTGAACGAAATTTTGCTGGCCTCGGGCGCGCCGATCTCGGCGATGAACACGTTGCGCAAACATGTCTCGAAGATCAAGGGCGGGCGGCTGGCGCTGGCGGCGGCTCCGGCAAAACTGGTGAGCCTGATCGTCTCGGACATCCCCGGTGACAACCCCGCTTTTGTCGCCTCCGGCCCCACCGTGCCTGACGGAGCAAACGTGCAGGATGCGCTGGAGATGGTGGCGCAATACAATCTGGCGCTGCCGCCCGCGATCATGGCGCATTTGCACAGCGGTGCCGCCACGGCTCCGCGCCCCGATCACCCCGGTTTTGCCGGTAACGAGGTGCATATCATTGCCTCGGCGGATGTCTCATTGCGCGCGGCCAAACGGCTGGCGGAAAAGCAGGGGCTGAAGGTGCAGATACTTTCAGATGCGCTGGAGGGCGAGGCGCGCGAAATCGCCAAAATGCATGCGGCAATGGCCAAATACCAGCAAGGCCCGCTGCTGCTGCTCTCCGGCGGCGAGCTGACGGTCACCCTGAAAGGCAAGGGCAAGGGCGGGCCAAACAGCGAGTTTTTGCTGGCTTTTGCGCAAGAGATCGAGGGGTTAGACAACATCCACGCCCTTAGCGGTGACACTGACGGCATTGACGGATCAGAGGATAACGCCGGCGGTTTTGCTGACGGTGGCACACAAATGCGGATCCGGGCCAATGGCGGCGCACCAGCGGCGCTGCTGGCGGATAATGACGCATGGAGCGCGCTGAACCTTGCCGGTGATCTGCTGGTCACCGGCCCGACAGGCACCAATGTCAACGACTTGCGCGCGATACTTATTCTTTAGGAGACGGTGATGAATGCTTTGCTGAAAAACTGGGATACCCCGTTTGAACTGCCCCCCTTTGATGCGATCAAAGAGGCGGATTTTGCCCCGGCTTTTGCAGCCGCCCTCACTGAAGCCCGTGCAAACATGGCGGCCATAGCCAGCCAAACCGCAGCGCCGACATTTGCCAATACCATCGAGGCCATGGAACGCGCCGAGACGCTGCTTGAGCGGGTGTCCGGGGTTTTCTTCAACCTTGCCGGGGCCAACAGCACCCCGGCACTGGAGGCCCTGCAGCGTGACATCGCGCCCAAACTGGCGGCGTATCAATCTGAACTGATGATGGATGCAGCGCTTTGGGCGCGGGTGCGCGCGCTGACCCCCGAGGGGCTGACCGATGAGCAGGCGCGGGTGCTGGAGCTTTACCAGAAAATGTTTCGCCGGGCGGGGGCGGAGCTGGCAGGGACCGAAAAGCAGCGTTTTGCCGCAATCATGCAGCGCCTCGCCAGCCTTGGCACCACCTTCAGCCAAAACCTGCTGGCCGATGAGCGCGACTGGTTCATGCCGCTGGATCAAGCCGGCTTGCAGGGCCTGCCCGATGATGTGATCGCCGCCACGGCCTCCGCTGCTAAGGAGCGCGGCGAGGCAGGCCATGGGCTGACCCTTTCCCGCTCGCTCATCGTGCCGTTTTTGCAATTCTCGCCACGCCGAGATCTGCGGGAGGTGGCCTTCAAGGCATGGGTGGCACGGGGTGAAAATGGTGGCAAAACCGACAACCGCGCCGGGGCGCTGGAAATTCTGGCCCTGCGCGATGAGCGCGCCAAACTGCTGGGCTATGAAAATTTCGCCGCCTATAAGCTTGATGGCGAGATGGCCAAAACCCCAAAAGC
>WFQA01000217.1 GCA_015487255.1 Paracoccaceae bacterium
AAAAAGCTGTTTGAGCATGACCGGGCGTATTTTTTTCAGGGCAGCGACAACCGGATCATTTTTGCCATCCCCTATGAGCAGGATTTCACCCTGATCGGCACCACCGATCAGGACCAGACCGCGCTGGACCCACCGGAATGCAGCCCGGAGGAGGCGGATTATCTGCGCCATTTTGCCTCGGAATATTTTGCGGAGCCGATAGCGGCGGAAGATATCGTCTGGACCTATTCCGGTGTGCGCCCGCTTTATGATGACGGGGCCAGCTCCGCCACCGAGGCCACCCGCGATTATGTGCTCAGCCTCGATGAGGACGGCCCGCCGCTGCTCAGTGTTTTTGGCGGCAAGATCACCACCTATCGCAAGCTGAGCGAGGCGGCGCTGGCCAGGCTTGACAGCCATCTGGAAGCCAAATCCGGCAATTGGACCGCCGAAGCACCGCTGCCCGGCGGGGATTTCCCGCATGACGCAGTGCCGCGCCTGATCGCCGATCTGCAGGCGCAATATCCGTTTTTGGCACCCAAGCTGGCCAAGCGGCTGATCCGCACCTATGGCACCCTTGCCGGCAAAATGCTGGGGGAGGCAAGAGATATGAGTGACCTCGGGCAGGATTTTGGCGGCGGGCTGAGCGAGGCCGAGGCCCGCTGGCTGGTCGAAAACGAATTTGCCGTGAGCGCTGAAGATATAATCTGGCGGCGCACCCGGCTGGGGCTGCATATGCCGCCAGAGGGCGTAAAGCGCCTGAACGCATGGCTGATTGAGCAGAAAGATCACGAAAGCATAAAAAAAGTGTCGTGAAACAAGAATAACAACCAACCGTAAACTTCAATGGGAGAAGAACATGAAACTTGGAAAATATATACTGGGCGCGATCACCGCGGCCTCTTTTGCCGGTGGCGCTTATGCGCAGACCGAAATTCAGTGGTGGCACGCCATGGGTGGTGCCAATGGCGAGCGTATTGACCGCATGGCGGCTGAATTCAATGCCATGCAGAGCGATTATGTGGTCGTGCCTTCCTATAAGGGCAACTATACCGAGACCATGACCGCCGCCATTGCCGCCTTCCGCGCCGGTGAGCAGCCCGCGATTGTGCAGGTTTTTGAGGTTGGAACCGCCACGATGATGGCCGCCGAGGGCGCGGTTTATCCGATTTCGGATGTCATGGCCGATTCTGGCACCGCGTTTGACCAATCGGTCTATCTGCCGGCGGTTGTCTCTTATTACCAGACCCCGGAGGGCGAGCTGCTTTCGATGCCGTTCAACTCCTCCACCCCGGTCTTGTGGTATAACAAGGACGCCTTTGCCGCCGCCGGCATCGAAAGCCCGCCCAGCACATGGGACGAGGTGAATATGGCAGCGCAAAAGCTGCTCGATAGCGGCATGGAGTGCGGTTATTCCTTTGGCTGGCAGAGCTGGGTGATGATCGAAAACTACAGCGCCTGGCACGATCTGCCGATGGGCACGCAGGAAAACGGCTATGCCGGGCTGGATGCGCGCTTTACCTTCAACAATGACGCGGTGGTCAATCGCCTGCAATCCATTGCCGATAGCCAGGAAGCCGGCATCTTCAAATATGGTGGCCGCCGTGGTGACAGCCTGTCGATGTTTACCTCGGGTGAATGCGGCATGTGGATGAACTCCTCTGCCTATTATGGCGCGATGGTCGATCAGGCGGATTTCGAATTTGGCCAGGCCATGCTGCCGCTGGATACCGATGTGGCTGACGCGCCACAAAACTCGATCATTGGTGGCGCAACCCTTTGGGTGCTGCGTGGCAAGGATGAGGGCACCTATAAAGGCGTGGCCGATTTCATGAACTACATCTCCTCGCCGGAGGTGCAGGCATGGTGGCATCAGGAAACCGGCTATGTGCCGATCACCACAGCCGCGGGCGAGTTGAGCGCCGAACAGGGGTTTTATGAAAGCAACCCCGGCACCGATACCGCGATCAAGCAGTTGAGCCTGAACACGCCAACCGTCAATTCGCGCGGCTTGCGCTTTGGCAACTATGTGCAGGTGCGCGATGTGATCAACGAGGAGCTGGAAGCGCTCTGGGCCGGGGATAAAACCGCCCGCGAAGCCATGGACACAGCGGTGGAGCGTGGCAATGCGCTGCTCGCCAAGTTCGAGCGCGCCAATAACTAAGCGCTGAAAAAGGCCCTCCGCCATATTGGCGGGGGGCTATTTGGGGGGTAACATGCTTAAACGCGTTCATTTCAGGCCGTCATTGCTGCCGTTCATGCTGGTCGCGCCGCAAATCGCGGTAACGCTGGTTTTTTTCATGTGGCCTGCCGCGCAGGCGCTTTACCAATCCTTTCTTATTCAGGACGCATTTGGCTTCAAGACCGAATTTGTCTGGTTTGAAAATTTTCAAATCCTCTGGGCGGATCCGTATTATACCGCCTCATTCAAGCGCACCGCGCTGTTTTCGATCGCGGTGGCCGGGCTGGCGATGAGCAGCGCGCTGGTTCTGGCGGCGATGGTGGACCGGATCATCAAAGGGGTGATGGCCTATCAAACCATGCTGATCTGGCCTTACGCCGTGGCCCCGGTGATTGCCGGCGCGCTTTGGGTTTTTATGTTTGACCCGACCCTGGGTATTTTTGCCTATGCGCTCAACACCATCGGCTATGACTGGAACTACAAGCTGAACGGTGATCAGGCGATGGCACTGGTGGTGATTTCCGCCACCTGGAAGCAGATCGCCTATAATTTCCTGTTTTTTGTCGCTGCCATTCACAGCATCCCCAAATCGCTGATCGAGGCGGCGGCGATAGATGGTGCCGGGCCAATGCGCCGCTTCTGGACCATCATCTTCCCGCTGATCACCCCAACCACGTTTTTCCTGCTGGTGGTCAATATCGTTTACGCGTTTTTTGATACTTTTGGGATTATCCACGCCATCACCCAGGGCGGCCCGGCCAAGGCGACCGAAATACTGGTTTACAAGGTTTATAACGATGGCTTTATCGGGCTGGATCTGGGCGGATCAGCGGCGCAATCGGTGATTTTGATGGCGATTGTGATTGTCATCACCGTGATCCAGTTCCGCTATATCGAACGGAAGGTTGAATACTGATGATCGAGAACCGCCCCTTTATAACCGTTCTGGCGCATTTCACCCTGATTCTCGGGGTTTTTATTGTTGCCTTCCCGATCTGGATAACCTTTGTTGCCGCCACCCATGAAGCGGTGCGCATGACCCAGGTGCCATTGCCGCTATTGCCCGGAGACCAGTTTTTTGTGAATTTGAAAACCGTGTTGTTTGAAGGGGTTGGCGGCTCCGGCGCGGTGCCGGTATGGCTGATGATGTTCAACTCGCTGATCATGGCAATGCTGATCGCGCTGGGCAAAATCACCATCTCGCTGCTTTCGGCCTTTGCCATTGTCTATTTCCGCTTTCCGTTTCGCATGGGGTTTTTCTGGATGATCTTCATCACCCTGATGCTGCCGGTCGAGGTGCGGATCATGCCGACATTCGAAGTGGTATCCAACCTTGGCATGCTCAATTCATATTGGGGCATGACGGTGCCGCTGATCGCCTCGGCCACGGCGACATTCATGTTCCGGCAGGTGTTTTTGACCATCCCTGACGAAATGCTGGAGGCCGCACGGGTGGACGGCGCCGGCCCGATGCGGTTTTTCTGGGATATCCTCATTCCGCTATCGCGCACGAATATTGCCGCGCTGTTTGTGATCCTGTTCATCTATGGCTGGAACCAGTATCTGTGGCCGCTGCTGATCACCACCGATAGCGGTTATTTCACCGTGGTGATGGGCATCAAGCAAATGCTGGAAAGTGCCGAGCAATCACCGGTGTGGAACCTGATCATGATGACCGCGCTTTTGGCGATGCTGCCGCCGATCATTGTGGTGCTGAGCATGCAGAAAATGTTTGTCAGAGGCCTGACCGAGACAGAGAAATAAGGAATTATCATGGCGAATATTACCCTGAAGGGCATCAAGAAAGCCTATGGCAAGGTCCAGGTGATCCACGGGATCGACTGGGAGATCAATAACGGTGATTTTGTGGTTATCGTTGGCCCGTCGGGCTGTGGCAAATCAACCCTGCTGCGCATGATCGCCGGGCTGGAGAGCATCACCGAAGGTGAAATTTCCATCGGCGATACCGTGGTGAACGCGCTGGAGCCAAGCAAGCGCAACATCGCCATGGTGTTTCAGAATTACGCACTTTACCCGCATATGACGGTCTATAAAAACATGGCCTACGGGCTGAAGCTGATGAAGCTGCCCAAGGCCGAGATCGAGGAGCGGGTGCAAAAAGCGGCCAAAATTCTGGAGATCGAGGATTACCTCACCCGCCTGCCGCGCGAGCTTTCCGGCGGGCAGCGCCAGCGCGTGGCGATGGGCCGGGCGATCGTGCGCCAGCCAGCGGTGTTTTTGTTTGATGAGCCGCTCTCAAATCTGGACGCCAAACTGCGGGTGCAAATGCGCCTCGAGATCAAAAACCTGCAAGCCGAGCTGGGCATTACCTCGGTTTATGTGACCCATGATCAGGTGGAAGCGATGACGCTGGGCGACCAGCTCGCGGTGCTCAACGGTGGTTATGTCGAGCAGCTCGGCACCCCGATCGAGATTTACGAGCGTCCCGCCTCGGTATTTGTGGCGGGCTTTATCGGCTCGCCCTCGATGAACCTGCTGGATGGCCAGATGGGCGCGGATGGCACCGCCCTGATCCTGCCTGACGGTTCCGAGATCCCGCTCACCACCGCGCGGCCCTCACTGGCGGGGCAGCCGGTAACGCTGGGCATCCGCCCCGAGCATTTCAGCCTGAGCGGTGGTGATTTCACCGTGCCGCTCAAGGTGAATGTGGTCGAGCAACTGGGGGCTGACACTCTGGTGCATGGCCATTTGGGCGAAAGCACCGCGCCATTGGTGCTGCGGCTTGAAGGGGTGCAAAGCCTGAATACCGGCGGCATTGTGCAGGTTGGCATTCCGCAAGATGCGGTACATATTTTCGATCAGGCGAGCGGTAAGCGGGTGGATTGAGAAAACCTGCCCCTTTGTGTCTTTCTTCTTCAGCAGCATTCTCACCACGCGCTATGCCAATCTGGGTCAGCTCCCGCCAAACCCGTGGGTTTCGGTGACAAAATCAATATCCTTGTCACCGCGCCCGGAAAGATTGATCAGAATGTTTTTGCCCGGATGGTTTTTCGCCTCCCGCATCGCCCATGCAATCGCATGGGCACTTTCCAGCGCCGGAATAATCCCCTCCTTGCGCGATATCTCGTAAAATGCGTGCAGGGTTTCGGCATCATCAGCCGTTTCATATTTCACCCGGCCGATCTTTTGCAAATGGGCGTGCTCCGGCCCAACGCCGGGGTAATCCAGCCCCGAAGCGATGGTATTTACCGGCGCTGGCTCCCCTCCTTCATCCAGCAAAACCTTGGTTTGAAAGCCGTGAATCGCCCCATCCACCCCGTAGGTCATGGTCGCCGCATGATCGCCGAGCTTGGAGGAAGTGCCAAGCGGCTCCACCCCGACAAGCGCTACATCATCATCAATAAACCCGGCAAACAGGCCCATGGCATTGGAGCCACCGCCAACACAGGCGGCCACGATATCAGGCAGGCCGCCAACCATTTCAGCAAACTGCTCGCGCGATTCAATACCGACGATGGATTGGAAATCCCGCACCATCATCGGAAACGGATGTGGCCCAACCACCGAGCCAATGCCAAACAGCGCGTGGCCCGCCTGCGCGATATAAGAGCCAAAAGCACTATCCACCGCCTCTTTCAGGGTTTTTGCCCCTTCGCCCACCGGCACCACCGTGGCCCCCAATAGCTTCATCCGGGTCACATTCGGCGCTTCCTTGGCGATATCGACCTCACCCATGTGAATTTCGCATTCCAGCCCAAAATAAGCTGCCGCCGTGGCCAAAGCCACCCCGTGCTGCCCGGCGCCGGTTTCTGCGATCAGCTTGGTTTTGCCCATATGCTTGGCCAAAAGCCCCTCGGCCATGCAGTGGTTGAGCTTATGCGCGCCGGTGTGGTTCAGGTCCTCCCGCTTGGCATATATCTGCGCGCCACCCGCCATTGCCGACAGGTTTTTCAGATGCGAGATCGGCGTGGGCCGGCCCTGAAAATGCTTGCGGATATGGCGCAGCTCCTCCAGAAACGCCGGGGATTTTGAAAGCTCGGCATAGGCCGCGCGGATCTCGGCAAAATGCGGCTCCAAAGGGGGTGGCAGCATCGCCCCGCCGTAATCGCCAAAAAAACCGTCACTGTTTGGGGTGGATTTCAGATAATCAGACATCGCTTTTCCTGTTGGTTGGTTACTTTGCCACCACTCTGCGCAAAAGCAACCAACCGTTCAAGCAAAACCTTACCGCCCCATGCGCAGCTCGTTTCCGGCAGGCCATTGCAGCTCGTAGGAAAAATCAACCGCCCTGCTTTCGCCGCTGGCCAGCGGAAAGGCCCAGGCCATCACCCCGCGCTGCCCGTCCACATCGGTCTCGCTTGGCCGGGGCTGGGCGCGCCAATCAATCACCAGATCCTCCTGCTCGGAATAGGGCACCCGGTCATAGATCACCACATTCCAATCCCGGCTGGATACATTCTCGACACTCAATTCATATTCCACCACCCGGTCGCTGCTGGTGGTCAACACCCCGCTTTCGCCATCTTCGCGCCGCACGGTGCGGCGCTCAACCAGCAGCCCGTCGATCGAGCCAAAGCCAAGCTCGGCACTTGCCCCCGCCGCGATCAGTTCAACTCCATCTCCCCCGGCCACAAAGGCCCCGTCCCGAAAGAAAGACGCCTCGCCGGGCAGATATGGCTCTTGGCTGTCATTGGTGAATTTTGCGATCATAAAGGCGGTTTCATTGCGGCCCATCGTGGCTTGCGCCGAGATATCCACCTCAAAACCGGCGCTGTTGATGGTGATCAGCGAAGGCTCCCCGTCACCGGTAACCACCGTGCCTTCCGGCAGGATATAGGTTGCTGAAATACCCTGCATGACAAAGCCCGCACTCCCCATTGCGGCCGGCTCTTCCAATGCCATAACCTGGGGCGCGGCAAATGTAATGCTGCCTGCCTCCGCCTCCATCCTGATTTGGGGTTGCGGTGGTGCGGGCGGTTCATAACTGGCGCGTTGGGCCTGTGGCTTGGAGAATGTATCCCAGCTAAACGGGTTGGTCGTAGAAACGGTAATCGCGGCATTGTCCCAATCCTCCCCGGTAGCCTGCCTCAACCCCACCTTTCGGTCGATCTCCAGCCTCCGGGCATCGGTATCAAGCCGGAAATCATAAACCGGCTTCCAATTCGCCACCTCATAAACCACATAGCTGATCTGCAAACGGCCCGCGGTTGCGGCCTCCGCCTCCACATCCAGCGAAATCCCGTAGCTCCAGTCAGACGGCTCTGACATTTGCGCCAGCTCCTCATTGGCTTTGCTCAGCTTTTCCCGCAAATCCTGCATATCCCGGTTGATCGCGGCAATTTCCACCCGTGCCACCTGCGCATCCTGCAAGGCGCTCAGGGTTTCGCGGCCCACCAGCGCAATCAGCGCGGTGAGGGTTTCCATCGAGATATTCTGGTTTTCCAAAGCCCCGGCCGCGCCCTGTGCTTGCTGGTTGCCGATACTGTCCAGCAGCTTTATGCGGGCATTGGCGGCATTGATCACCAGCCCCGCCGCCGCGCTTTCTTCTTGCCTGGCTGTAATTTCTGCCTCCAGCGCTTCGACCTCGCGCTCCAGCTCAGCCCGGCGCTCCAGTTGCAGGTCATCTGGCTCAACCCGGATGCGCTCGGTGCGGCTGGCCCCGAAAACCAGCCCCTCGCCGCCAAATATCCGCAGGCTTTCGCGGGCAAACTGGTGGGGGATATCCGAAATTATCAACCGGTGCTTACCGGCCGGAATATCAAATTCCATCGAGCGGGTAATGGTGGCCCCCTCGGGGTAAACCGTGACCGCGCTCACCGCGCTATCAAGGGTAAACTCCGCCGCCAGCGCGCCCGAGGCAACAAGGCTGACCAGTGAAACAGATAGAAAATAACGCATGAAAATCTCCCGATAGAATTTGCTCTACATAGAATACGCCTATCAAAGCACAATCCTTGGAAGATTTTCAATTTTTTTGGCGGGGCTGAGTATTTGGCAAAGAGTGAAGCAGCGATATTCCGCTTCATTCTTTTAGAAATACACAAAAAGGGATACCCCTCACCCCTTCTTCAGCACCCGCCGCCCGAGCAACTCGGCGATTTGCACCGCATTCAGCGCCGCGCCCTTGCGCAGGTTGTCAGACACGCACCACAGGTTCAACCCGTTTTCAATCGTCGGATCTTGCCGGATGCGGCTGATAAAGGTGGCGTATTCGCCCACGCATTCCACCGGTGTGGTATAGCCGCCATCCTCGCGCTTATCGACCACCAGAATCCCCGGCGCCTCACGCAGCAGGTCGCGGGCTTCGTCCTCATCCAAGAAGTCCTCAAACTCGATATTCACCGCCTCGGAATGGCCAACAAAAACCGGCACCCGCACGCAAGTGGCGGTAACCTTGATCGCCGGATCAACGATCTTTTTGGTCTCGGCAACCATCTTCCATTCTTCCCTGGTCTCGCCGCTATCCATGAATTTATCGATATGCGGGATCACGTTGAAAGCGATCTGCTTGCTGAAGATCTTCGGGTCGCGCTCCTGGCCCGGCACATACATGCCCTTGGTTTGCATCCACAGCTCGTCCATCGCATCCTTGCCACCGCCGGAAACCGACTGGTAGGTGCTGACCACCACCCGCTTGATGGTGGCGCGGTCATGCAGGGGCTTCAGCGCTACCACCATCTGCGCGGTGGAGCAGTTTGGATTGGCGATGATGTTTTTGTTTTTATACATGCCAATATCTTCGGGGTTGACCTCGGGCACGATCAAGGGGATGTCGGGCGTGTAGCGGTAGAGCGACGAATTATCAATCACCACACAGCCCGCCTTGGCGGCAATCGGCGCGTATTTTGCGGTGGCCTCCGAGCCGATGGCAAACAGCGCCATATCCCAGCCGCTAAAATCAAAAGTATCCAGATCGTCGGTTTTCAGGGTGCGTTCGCCAAAGCTGACTTCCGTGCCCAATGAGCGACGGCTGGCCAGCACGGCAATTTCCTCGATCGGGAATTCCCGCTCATCAAGGATATTCAGCATTTCACGGCCCACATTTCCGGTGGCCCCTACAACAACAATTCGGTAACCCATGTGATCTCTCCAATTCGGGGTCAAGCAGGGGGTGCTTAGCCTTTTGCGCGCTGGATTAAAAGCAAGATATTGTGCGTGATTGTATCACACCGGATTATGTGCCGCAAAAAGTTGCCAAAACCCGCTCATCATCATTAGGCGGATTTTCAAGTTCGGCATTTTGTGGCTGTGGCTCAAAGGGGCGGGCCAGCACGGAAAGCAGCTTTTCAAACGGGGCAAATTCGCCCTGACTGGCCGCTGAAAGCGCTGCCTCCACCCGGTGGTTGCGCGGGATGAAAACCGGGTTGACCGCCTTCATATGCGCAAGCGCTTCAGGTGAGGTCCGCCCCCGCCAATCCAGCAGCCAGTTCTTGGCGGTTGCCGGGTTTTCAAACAGGTCGTCAATCGGCAATCCATAAGCTATCCGCCTGAAAAACAGAGTAAAATCCACCCCCTCATCCGCCATCATTTTCAGGGTGCTTAAAATAAAATCAGGCGCCGGGCGCGCCAACCCAAGCTTGGCGCTGAAAATCTTGCTGAACGCCGCCGCATACAGATCATCAAACCGGCTTAGGCTGGTCTCCAGCTTTTCAACCTCACCCACCAGCGGCACCAGCGTTTGCGCCAGTTGCGCAAGGTTCCAAAGCGCGATTTTGGGTTGGTTCATATAGGCATAGCGGCCATGGCGATCTATCGAGCTGAACACGGTTTCAGGGTGGTAGCTATCCATGAAGGCGCAGGGGCCGTAATCAATGGTTTCGCC
>WFQA01000218.1 GCA_015487255.1 Paracoccaceae bacterium
GCCCCTATCGGTGCCGCCAGCCCAAGCTGCCCGACCACCCCGGTATCCACCGCGCCCAGTATCGGGATCGTGGCATTGGAAAGCACGATCGGCAGGGCAATTTTCAACACCCGCTTATGTGTTATCTCAACCTCTGCCACAAAGCCCTCAAAGTTTGAATTTTCAATATTGCGCGGCCCCTGCCAATACCGTTTCCGGCGGATGATTCTATGGGCACCACCTCCCGATGCCAAGGCCGAAATCAACCTGCAACCTGCAACTTGCCCCTACGCCTCAGCGCGGCGCGCATCAAGCGCTGCCACAAGTGCTCCCCTCAACGCGCCGCCACCGGGGCGCAGCCCCGGCCATGGCGCCGCTGCGCATTTTGCCTCTGGCAAAATGCACCCTGCGCTGCCCTCACCCCTCTTGGCGCGGCATCAAAAAATGCCCGGTTGCCTGGGCAAAAAGCTTCTGCCGGTTATCCTGCCACGCCTCCACATGCACCGATGCATAGCGCCGCCCGGAGCGGTTAACCACAGCGCGGGCATAGGCATCGCGCGGCAGGCCGGAGCGCAGGTAATCAATGGTAAAATCAATGGTTTTGGGCATGGCGCGCGGCCCGGTTGCTCCGGCTTCGAATTGCGGCCAGTAGATTGACCATGCAAGTTCGATCTGCGCCGCAATTTCCAGAAACGCCCCAACCGCCCCGCCATGCAGCGCCGGCAGAATCGGGTTGCCGACAAGCGCTTCATTATAAGGCAAGGTGGCAGTCAGCTCGTCACCGCGCCGCTCAAACACCACCCCCAGAAACTGGTTATAGGGAATATCATCAACCAATTGCGCCAGGGCCGCATCGCGGCGTTGTTTGATCACCTGAACCGGCTCGGGCTGTTTCATGGCCTGCTCCCTTCCACGGTAAAGGCCCCGGCCGCACTGGCCACCGGCTCTTCACCCTCGTCATAGGCGGTGGCGCGCACAAAGGCGACCGCGCGCGTCACCCGGTAGCACTCAGCCTTGGCCGTAATGCGCTGGCCCGGCGTGGCGGCGCGCATGTAATCTATGCGTAAATCTATCGTCGCCGTCCCCCCCATGCTCTGTGGATGGCTGACCACCGCCGTGCCCATCGCCGTATCCAGCAGCGCGGTCACCACTCCGCCATGCAGCACCCCGGTTTCCGGGTCACCGATAAAGCGCTCGTTATAGGGCAAGGAGAGGGTGGCACGCCCCGCCAGCACATCATCAATCCGCATTTCCAACGCGCGGGAATGGGGAATCGCCCCGATGAATTGCCGCGCCAGTTTGGCTTTTTTCTCTGACATTCGCTGCCCCCGTTTTGCCGGGCCAGGCCCGTTTGGCCCTATAAGCCGGAATATCCGCCCAAAGCGCAACCAAAATCTGGATACGGCAGATTATTGCGATATTCCGCCCGCGGGAATTAAACTTTACACGCAAAACCTTAAGCACCCCGGCCGATAAACTTACCCCGGTGTTCCAACTTTTTATTACGTTAACGTAAACGTCACTTGAAATCCAGCCCGAACTGCATTACGTTAACGTCAACATAGGGAGGACAGTTGATGAATGACCAAACCTACACCATTGGCGAGATGTGTGAAGCCTATGGCGTCACCCCGCGCACCCTGCGTTTTTATGAGGCCAAAGAGCTGCTCTACCCCCGGCGGGTTGGGCAAAAGCGGCTGTTCACCAAATCCGACCGCGCCCGGCTCAAGCTCATTTTGCAGGGCAAACGCTTTGGCTTCAGCCTTGAGGAGATCCGCCAACTGCTCGATCTCTACTATATCGGTGACCAGCAAACCACACAGCTCAGCCGCACCTATGAGCTGGCCATCGAGCGGCTCGCGGCGATGAAAGCCCAGCGCGACGAATTATCCAACGCCATTGAAGACCTCAACGAACAACTGATCTGGGTCGAAAAGGCCCTCGCAGAGCGCGGTGTAAAAGCCGCTGCTGAATAGGAGAAGAACATGCCCACCTACACCCCGCCGCTCAAGGAAATGGAATTCATCCTGCATGATGTGCTGAAGGTCCAGCAATCAGACACCCCCGGCTATGAGGATCTCGACGTCGATTTCACCGGGGCCATTCTGGAAGAGGCCGGCAAGATCGCCCGCGATGTGCTCGCCCCGCTCAACGAGGTGGGCGACCGCGAAGGCTGCGTGCTGGAAAACGGCGTCGTGCGCACCCCGAAAGGCTTTCAGCAGGCGTTTGACACCCTGCGCGAGGGCGGCTGGACCGGGCTGGATTGTGACCCAGAATATGGCGGGCAGGGCATGCCCTATGTGCTGAATGCAGCCGTGGGAGAGATGCAGGCCGGGGCAAATATGTCGCTCAACATGTATCCGGGGCTGACGCATGGCGCTTATTCGGCAATCCATACCCACGGCACCGAGGCGCAAAAATCCACCTACCTGCCCAAGATGGTCAGTTGCGAATGGACCGGCACCATGAACCTGACCGAACCCCATTGCGGCACCGATCTTGGCCTGCTGCGCTCCAGGGCCGAGCCGCAAGAGGATGGTTCCTACAAGATCACCGGCACCAAGATTTTCATCTCGGCGGGTGAGCATGACATGGCGGAAAACATCATCCACCTCGTGCTGGCCAAGATCCCCGGCGGGCCGGATGGCGTGCGCGGCATTTCGCTGTTCATCGTGCCAAAATTCCTGATCAATGAAGATGGCTCCTTGGGCGCGCGCAACGGGGTTTCCTGCGGCAATCTTGAAGAAAAAATGGGCATCCACGGCAATTCGACCTGCGTGATGAATTTTGACGAGGCAGAGGGCTATCTGCTTGGCGCCGAGCACAAGGGGCTTCGCGCCATGTTCACCATGATGAACGAAGCCCGGGTTGGGGTTGGCCTGCAAGGGCTTTCGCAGGCCTACACCGCCTATACCAATGCCGCCGAATATGCCCGCGAGCGCCTGCAGGGCCGCGCGGCAACCGGCGCGGCAAACCCCGACGGCCCGGCGGACCCGCTGATCGTGCACCCCGATATCCGCCGCGCCCTGATGGACCAGAAAGCCTTTATCGAGGCCGGGCGCGCCTTCCTGCTCTGGGGTGCCAGCATGATCGACGCCCATACCCGCAAGGGTGACGAGGCCGCGCACGGGCTGGTTTCCCTGCTCACCCCGGTGATGAAAGGTTTTTTGACCGACAAGGGTTTTGAAAGCACGGTGCAGGCCCAACAGGTATTTGGCGGCAGCGGCTATATTGAAGAACAGGGCATGAGCCAGTTCGTGCGCGATGCCCGCATCACCATGATCTATGAAGGCGCAAACGGTGTGCAGGCGCTTGATCTTGTCGGCCGCAAGCTGGCGAGCGATGGTGGCAAGCATGTGATGGCTTTCTTTGAACTGGTAAAAGGCTTTATCAAGGAAAACGAGGGCAACGAGGCGCTGAAAGCCGATTTCCTTGACCCGCTGAAGGCGGCAAGCAAGGATCTGCAGGCGGCGTCGATGTTTTTCATGCAGCACGGCATGAAAGACCCGAATGCGGCGCTGGCCGGCTCGACCGACTTTTTGCACCTGTTTGGCCATACCTGCCTTGGCCTGATGTGGGCGCAAATGGCCAAGGCCGCGCTGGAAGGGCTGGAAAGCAATCTGCCCGATACAAGATTTTGCGAAAACAAGCTGGTCACCGGGCGCTATTATATGCAACGCTTGCTGCCGGAAACCGGGCTGCGACTGGCGCGGATCACCACCGGCGCAACCCCGGTAATGGCGCTGGCAGCGGAGGATTTCTAGCCTATGACCTTCCCCAACCTGCCCTCGACATGGATGAATGACGAGCACCGGATGCTCGGCGAGATGACCGCGCTATTCATCAATGAAAAATGGGCACCACGCTTTGAAAAGTGGCGCGCACAGGGGCAGATGGATAAAGACACATGGCGCGAAGCGGGCGAGCTTGGGCTGCTCTGCGCCTCCATCCCCGAGCAATACGGCGGCGCGGGGGGGGATTTTGGCCATGACGCGGTGATCTATATCGAAGCGGCGCGGGCCAATCTGGCAAGCTGGGGCAATGGCATCCACTCGGGCATCGTTGCGCATTATATTCTGGCTTACGGCACGGAGGATCAAAAGCAGCGCTGGTTGCCTAAAATGGCCACGGGCGAGCTGGTGAGCGCGCTGGCAATGACCGAACCATCGGGCGGCTCGGATATGCAAAGCATAAAAACCCGCGCATTGCTGGACGGGAATACCTATTGCATGAACGGGGCCAAAACCTTCATTACCAACGGCCAGCATGCCGATCTGGTGCTGGTGGCCTGCAAAACCGACCCGGATGAAGGCGCCAGGGGCATTTCACTGATCATGCTGGAAACGGCAGAGGCCAAGGGCTTTACCCGCGGACGCAATCTTGAGAAGATCGGGTTAAAAGCGGCGGATACGTCGGAATTGTTTTTTGACAATGTGGAAATCCCGCCCGAGAACCTGCTTGGCAGCGAGGAGGGGCAGGGGTTTTACCAGATGATGCAGCAACTGCCGCAAGAGCGCCTGATCATTGGTTGCGGCGCGGTGGGCGCAATGGAAGCCGGTGTGGCAATGACGATTGAATATTGCAAGGAGCGCGAGGCTTTTGGCGGCCCGCTGACCCAGTTCCAAAACACCCGTTTTAAGCTGGCGGAGGCCAAAACCAACACCGTGGTCGCCCGCGCCTTTCTCGACGCCTGTATCAGCGCCCACCTTGCCGGCACTTTAACGGTTGAAACCGCCGCGATGAACAAATTTTGGCTGTCTGATCTGCAATGCAAAGTGCTGGACGAATGCCTTCAACTCCATGGCGGCTATGGTTATATGATGGAATATCCAATAGCCGAAATGTGGACCGACGCACGGGTGCAACGAATTTATGGTGGCACCAACGAGATCATGAAAGAGTTGATCGGGAGGGGATTGTGATGGCTGTTGCGCCAAAACTATTATGCCTCCGGCGGGAGTATTTGGAAAAATTGGAAAATGCGCCCTTGTCCGAAAACAAGGGCGACTTCCAATTTTACGGCCATCGGCTCTCCAGCCTGTACCGCAAATCCAGGCTACCAAAGTTTTGGTTAACAAACCGTTACCCAGCTTCCAATTTTTACAAATACTCAAATTCCGCCCTCACCACAGGAGCTGACTCATGAAACTTTACTGCTTTGCTCAATCCGGCAATGCCTACAAAGTCGCCAATTATCTCAATGTGACCGGTACGCCATGGGAAGAAAAATTTGTCGATTTTTTCAAAGGTGAGACCCGCAGCCCCGAATACCGCGCCATCAACGAAATGGGTGAGGTGCCGGTGCTGGTTGATGGGGATGTAACCCTGAGCCAATCCGGCGCAATCCTTGATTATCTGATTGAAATAACCGGCCACTATGCCCCGGCGCCGGGCGACAAAAACGAAGTGCTGCGCTGGGTATTGTGGGATAATCACAAAGGCTCCAGCCAATGGGGCATGACCCGTTTTCTTGCCAATTTTCTGTCGGAAAAGCATCGCAACCCCGAGGTGATCAGCTTCATGCAGGGCCGCTGCAAAGCCGCATTACAGGTGCTGGAAAACCATCTTGAGGGCCGCGAGTGGATCGTGGGCAACACCCCCACCGCCGCCGATTTTTCATGTAGCTCTTATCTGTTTTACGATGAACCCTTTGGCATGGACCGCGCCAAACTCCCCAATATCGAGCGCTGGCTGGACAACATCCGCCAGCTTCCCAACTGGAAACACCCTTATGATTTGATGCAGGGCCACCCCCTGCCCAAAAGTTAACCGGAGGATATTATGACCGAAGCCTATATCTATGACGCCGTGCGCTCCCCGCGCGGCAAGGGCCGCAAGGATGGATCGCTGAACGAGGTCACATCGCTGCGCCTTTCAGCCGACATTCTCAACGCGCTGGCCAAGCGCAACAACCTTGACACCGAAGCGGTGGAGGATGTGATCTGGGGCAATGTCACGCAAGTGATGGAGCAAGGCGGCTGCCTTGCCCGCTCTGCCGTACTGCTGTCGGATTATGCCGAGAGCGTGCCGGGGCTTTCCATCAACCGTTTTTGCGCGTCAGGCATGGAGGCCACCAATCTGGGTGCCATGCAGGTGCGCGGCGGGGCCGGGCAGGCTTATGTGACCGGCGGGGTTGAAATGATGAGCCGGGTGCCGATGGGCTCGGACGGGGCCGCCGTGGCGGTGGACCCGGAGCTGGCCAATAAAATTTACTTCGTGCCGCAAGGCATTTCAGCCGATATCATCGCCACCGAATACGGTTTCTCGCGCGAGGATGTGGATGCTTATGCCATGGAATCCCAGCGCCGCGCCAAGGTGGCGCAGGATGAGGGCCGGTTTGACAGGTCCCTGATCACCATCAAGGACCGCAACGGGCTGACCATTCTGGACCGCGACGAGTTCCCCCGCCCGGGCACCGATATGCAATCGCTTGGCGGGCTGAAAGCCGCATTCAGGGATATCGGCGAGAGCATGCCGGGGTTTGACGCGGTGGCGCTGCTCAAATACCCGCATCTGGAGAAGATCAACCATGTGCACCATGCCGGGAATTCGTCGGGCATTGTGGACGGGGCGGCGGCCATTCTGGTTGGCTCAAAAGAGTTTGGCGAGAAATACGGGCTGAAGCCCCGTGCGCGCATCCGCGCCACTGCCAAGATCGGCTCGGACCCGACCATCAACCTGACCGGCCC
>WFQA01000219.1 GCA_015487255.1 Paracoccaceae bacterium
GATGGAAGTGCTGATGAACGTGACCCTGGCCGAGTGCCAGCCGATGACCCAGCTCGAGAGCTTTGCCGTGGGCACCCCTTGCCTGACAGCCCCGCTGCGCATGGTGGAATTCGAGGATGACCCTTTGCTTGCGCTGGTCGAGGTCGAGGCGCTGGACAGCCCGTATTTCTTGACCAGGGCGCTGGATCGGGTGATCACGATCGGGCGGCAGCCGGATGGCGAATTGCAGGAAATGATGGCGGGGCATCTGGAGCGGCGTAACCTGCTGGCCGCGCTCAGCTATGCCGAGTTTTTGTCGCTATGATCAAGCTTTGCCTGCTCACCAACGAGATGTATCCATTCCTGCCCGGCGGGATCGGGCGGTTGATGTATAATTTCTGCATGCAAAATATGGCGAGCAAAACCCCGGTCGAGCTGCATTACCTGTTGCCCGCCACCCCGAAGGGCGAGCAAGAAAAGATCAGGGATTATTACGCCGGTAAAGCCACGATCCATTTCTGCCCCGAACTGGTGGATGTGAATGACGAAGTGGCGCAGGCGATCAGCGCCGAGCAGGCGTTTCATCCGGAATTTGCCGTCAATTACAAGGATTCGATCAGTTATTACCACGGGTTGCTGATGGCCGAGGCTGCCGCGCAGGGTGGGTTTGATCTGGTCGAGGTGGCCGATATGGGCGGCTGGGGGCAGGCGATCATTGCCGCCAAGCGGGCCGGGATGGCGTTTCAAAATACCCAAATCGCCTGCCGGCTGCATTCCTCCATCGGCATTATCACCGAGTTTGAGCGCTATCACCACCACCCCAGCACCTGGTTTTCGGCCAAGCTCGACCTTGAGCGGCAAACCATTTTGGGGGCGGATATCGTGGTGGGCCATGTGCCAAGCGTGGTGCAGCAAAATGCCCAGCACTATAACCTTGGCGAAAAATGGGCCGATGATGTGGTCGTTGAGTTCCCGCCGATCCTGCTGGATACCGAGGTCGGGGATGCCCCCGATCTTGGCCCGACCCCTGATTTTGTGTTCTCCTCGCGCCTGCAACCCTTTAAGCGCCCGGATGTGTTTATCCGCGCAGCGGTGCTTTTCATGGAGCGCCACCCGGATTATGCCGGCTGCTTTCGGGTTATGTCCTATGGCTGGGATGACAATTACATCGCCTGGCTGCAATCGCTGGTGCCGCTTGATCTGCGCGAAAAGGTGGTCTTTCAGTTTGAATACAGCAAGGAAGAGCGCAATACGGTGCTGAAAAACGCGGTGATCGTGGTGCCGTCCAATTATGAAAGCCTGTGCCTTTTTGCCTATGAATCATCAATAATGCGCCGCCCGGTTATTCTGGCCGGTGATTGCGCGGCTTTTGGTGATTATGAGCGCTGGCAGGATGGCGAGAATTGCCTGTTGTTTGACGGCAGCTTCATCTCGCTGGCCGATGTGATGGAAAAGGCGCTGGAATGGCAGCCAAAATCTGAGGTCAGCACCAAGATCGACCAGCCCTATTGGGAGCGTTTGCAGCCGGTTGCAAACAGCGCCAGGCCCGCTGATCCGGTCGATATTCCGCCCGATATTCCGGTCGTCTATTATGGTGTCCATGACCGGTTCCACCTCAACGAAAAACTGGTGCGCCATGCGGTCTCTCCCTTTGCCGGGCAGCGGGCGTATTTTCTGGTTTCCGGTCAGGTGCTGGAGAGCCGCGCGGTAAAAACCACCGGCAAGGTTTCACTGGTGCCCACCAGCGGGCAGGAGCTGGGCTGTGACGAGGTGCAGCATTTCATTGCCGGGCTGGGGGTGGAATTTGTGTTTCTGGTGCGCGGCGACCATCGGGCCCGGCCTGCTTTTTTGCACGCTGCCGCGCGGGCTCTGCAGGCCACACCGGGGCTTGATCTGTTTGCCTCGCATGTGGTCAATGTCGACCCGTTTGCCGAGGCGGAATATGGCGTGACCCTTTCCACCGGGCAGGCGCCGGGCATGGCGATGCTGGAAAACACCGTAGCCCCGCCAATGGTGCTGCTGCGGGTGCCAGCGCTGGAGAAGATCGGTTTTGACCCGCAGGCGGGGGAAAACTGGTTTGAGGTTTTTGCCCGCAAACTGGCGCTGGGGGGCGGCAATGTGGTGATCGCGCCCAATGTGCTGGTCGAGGCGGAATCGCGCAGCTTTGAGCGGGGCAACAGTAAAAAACTTTCTGCCGGGGTGATGGATGACGTGGGGCTGGCCGCCGGGCTGGCACCGCGGCTTTTGGGCATGGATGTGCGGGTCACCAACAAGCGCGGGCAAAACACCCGCATGATCAGCTTTGGCGATGGTGAATTTGCCTCGGCGGAATGCGTATGGCCCTTTCCCAACCCGCGCGATTTTGGGCTGGTTATGTTGCAGCAGGATAATGGCGGGCTGCTCACCCACCCGCTCAACGGGCATATGACCGTGGCCAGGCTGGCGCAAAAACTGCCGCCATTCGTTAAATCCGCCCGGCTTGACCTGCGCAATGCCTCGGCTGAAAACCAGGGGGTGGATTTTGGCCTGGTCCTTAGCGCGGAGGAGCTGACCGGCAATGAATTTGACCGCATCGCCGCCGGAGAGAAACTCGACAAGGTGATCGTTACCCCCTGGCAGACCCTGAAGCGCATGGGTGACAGCTCGCGCTCGGTGGCGCTGAATTCGGATTTTCCGGCCCATATCTACCTGGCCGCGCGCCTGCCCGAAGGGGTGAGCCGCGATGACTATTGCTGGGCGATCTGGAAGGGCATAGTCTTTTTTCAATAAAGAGGGCGTGATATGGAACTGCCAAAATACCATCTGCGGATCACCTCGGATAACGAGGCCAGTGTTTTTCGCATCAAGCTGAATGACCAGCGGCGCATTCGCTGGGAGCGCTGTGCGCGGCTATCATTGCCGGAGGGTAAAATAACCATGCTGGAGGGGCAGGCGCTGCCCAGTGATCTGGGTGGGTTTTGCAAGGCGGCCCTGGCCACGCTGCAAGCCGCAAGGGCAGAGGATGGCACAGCCTATATGGCACTGAAAGCCATGGGGCAATTGGCCGAGGCGGCCAGCAGCCTTGAGCAACCGATGGCCACCGATCTGTTTGACATGCTGATCTGGAGCGAGGCTGACCTCAAAAGCGGGCTGGTGGCCAATAAGGGGCTGGCGATGATGGCCGGGGATGATCAGGAAAAATACCTGCTGCAGGGGCAGCAATATATGGATGAGGGCAAATATGCGCTGGCTGAAGCCGCGTTTTTGCATGCGGTCAAGCTGCGGGCCAACCGGGCGAGCGCCAATAATTTTCTGGCCATTGCCTATGAAAAGCAGGGCAAGCACCAAGAGGCGGCGGCGGCGATCAATGAATGCCTGAAGGGCAAAACCAGCAATGTCGGCCATATGCTGCGCGGCGTGCAGTATAACCTCGCCATTGGCGGGCTGAAAACCGCGCAGGGTTATATTGAGGAATTAAGCAAGGCCAAAGCCCTGCCCGCCGCGCAGCTTTTACAGGTATCGCGCTTTGCCATGCGGGCCGAAATGGGTGAAACCGGCATCAAGCTGGCGCAAAAACTGGTGGATAATGGCGAGGGCGGCGAGGCGGCACTGGAGCATCTGGTCAATATCGTGGCAGCGGATGGCGGGGAGAAACCGGTGTTTGAGATCATGCGCCGCCACGCCAAAAAAATGCCCGAAACTCCGCGCCTGAAGGCGTGGTATCTGCGCATGCTGATCGCGGATGACAGGCTTGAAGCGGCCGAAAAGGTGGCGAAAAACTGGGTCAAGGCCGAGGAAGATGTGGTTGAGGGGCATTTTCAACTCGGCCGGACATATCTGGCCATGCACAAACCCCGCCGCGCCTTGCGCGCTCTCAACCGGGTGGTGGAGCTTGCCCCGGATAACGGTGCCTGCCACAAGCTGATTGCCGATGCCTGCCTGGCGCTGAATGATCTTGAAGCGGCGGCGACAGCCTCGGAAAAGGCCTGCCGCCTGCAGCCCGATAACCCGAATTTTATCAACCAGTCCAAGCGTATTACCGAGGCCCTGATGCAAAAAAGCGGTGACTGAACGCCCGGTCGTGCCGAGCGCCCAGGTGATTTATGCCGCCATTTCCACGCCGGAAATTTCGGCCCTGCCCACCAGTGCGGCAACAAAAGCATTCGCCGCCCTGGCCCAGTTGGCTTTTTCCACCATCTCGGTGATCCTGGGCTTTACGCTTTCAAAAGGCAGCACCTCGCCCACGGCCTTGGCATCGAGCCGCAAAATATGGATACCATAGCGGCTTGGCACCGGCTCAAGGCAAAGCTGGCCCTGCTCCAGCGCATCCATGGCGCGCTCAAACTCCGGCACGGTATCACCGGAAACCAACTGCCCCAACTGGCCGTTGTTTTCCTTTGACGGGCAATCCGAAAGCTCCTGAGCCAAAGTGCCAAAGGCACCGGGCTGTTTGGCCAGTGTTGCCAGCGCCGCCTTGGCTTTTTCATAGGCTTTTTTGCGCGCCTCACTATCACTTGGCTCAGCGGCAAACAGGATATGGGACGGCTCGTAAAGGGTCGGAGCGCGGAAACTATCCCTGTGCTTTTCATAGAGCTTTTTGAGTTCTGTTTCCTGCGGGGTATCAGGGGTGACGGCCTGCTCCAGCAGCAGGCGGATCAGGGATTCGTCCGGGGTTTCCACCTTGCCCGGTTCCAGCTCTTTCGGGGCCGGTTGCAGGCCGCGCCGATGGGCCTCCTGCAGCAGCAATTCCCGGATCACCAGCGCCTTGGCCCCGTTTTTCCAGGCCCAGCCGGGCTTGTCTTTCGGGGCGTTGTGGTTTTGCGCCTCTGCCGCGATATCCGCGGCAGAGATGGTAACACCGTTTACCGATACATCCGGCATCAGGGGTTTGCGTTGGCTCATTTTGTGCCTCCTTTACGCGAGCGGACAATCTGGTAGCCCTTGCGCCACGGGGTCACATAGCGGAGCGGCACCGAGAGCATATGCACAAGGCGGGTGAACGGGAACAGCAAAAAGATGATCAACCCAAGCAGGATATGCAGCTTGAACACCAGCGCCACATCCTCGATATAGCTCGCCGCCTTGCCGTCAAAGAAGAAGATCCCCTGCGCCCAGCTCATGAATTTCACCATCTCGCCGCCATCCAGATGCTGGATCGAAATGGTGATGGTGAACAGCCCCAGCACCAATTGCAGCAACAGCAGCACCAGAATGGAAATATCGGCAAAGCTGGAGTTCTTGCGGATGCGCGGGTCTCCCAGACGGCGGGCCAGCAGTATGATGCCGCCAACCAGCGCCATCACCCCGGCAATGCCGCCGGCAACCACGGCCAAGGTTTGCTTGAACTCGTTGCTGATGCCGAAAAAATGGAAAATGCTGATCGGGGTCAGCAACCCGATCAGGTGGCCAAAGAAGATCACCAGCACCCCGACATGAAACAGCACCGAGCCGATGATCAGCGATTTGCGGCGCAAAAGCTGGCTGGAGGAGGATTTCCAGGTGTAGGGGTCACGCTCATAGCGGGCGATGGAGCCGATGAACAGCACAGTCAGCGCGATATAGGGGAAGGTTCCAAACAGAAATTGGTTCATGATTCTGCTCCTTGGTTTGCCGCGCCGGGCGGCTGGTTACGGGGGGTGTCCATTTGGGCGAGCATGTCGCGCACTTGCGGGCAGCCGGCATTCGGGTCGGGGGCGAAGGTCACTTCGCTTTCCTCCCAGACCTCGTCGAGCGCTTCCAGGTCGTCGGGGTCGTCATCCTTGATCGCGAGCAACGCGTTTAGGGCTGCCTTGTCGGGCTTGCTGGCCGAAATATGCACCAATGCGCCAAATACCGGTGCATAGCCGCTTTCACGGCGCTTCAGGCGCACGGCCATGCCCTCAAGAATATGCGCAGCATCAGAGAGCACCTCGCGGGCCTCCTCGATCGGGCGCATGGCGAGGAACTCAAGCAGCACCGGCAGGTGGTCGGGCAGCTCGGTGCTTTGCGGCTCAAACCCCGCCGCGCGGTAGTTTTCCACCAGGTCCACCATCGCGCCGCCACGGTCCCGGCTTTCGCCGTGCACATGCTCAAACAGGTTGAGGCTGAGGGTGCGCGAGCGGTCAAACAGCGCGACATAGGTTTCCTGCAGCTCATATATATCGCGGCTTTCAATCCAGTCGATCAGCTTGCCCAGCTCTTGCAGGCTGGCATTTGGCAGCAGATCTCCCTGCTGCAAGGCGGTTTTCAGCTCACCACCGGCCTGCTGCAATTCCACCGTGGGGTAGCTCAGCAGGGCCGATATGGCTTTGAGGGGCATATGCATTATGAAACCTCCCGTGCAGCCGCCGGCATTGGCGGAACCGTGAAGCCCTTATTGGGCTTGTTGCCACCAAACATCGTGCCTTTGGAGATGCCGGTCGAGCAGCCATTGCCATCGGTAAAGCCGCAGCCGCCTTTGATATCCTCAGCCGGCTCCACCATTTCACGATGCGCGGTCGGCACCACGAAACGGTCCTCATAATTGGCGATGGCCATGATGTGATACATATCCTCGATCAGCTCGGTGCTCATGCCAACCCGCTCGGCGATGCCCTCGTCAATGACACCATCCACGGTTTTGGAGCGCATATAGGCGCGCATGGCCAGCATCCGCTCCAGCGCGTTCACCACCGGGGCTTCATCGCCCGCGGTCAGCATATTGGCGAGGTAGCGCACCGGAATACGCAGGGATTTCACATCCGGCATATCGCGGTCAATGCCAATGGCGCCCGCTTCAGCCGCGTTCTGAATCGGTGAAAGCGGCGGGATATACCAGACCATCGGCAGGGTGCGGTACTCCGGGTGCAGCGGGAAGGCTATTTTCCAGTCCATCGCCATTTTCCAGACCGGCGAGTTTTTCGCTGATTCAATCCAGTCTTGCGGCACACCGTCGGCCAATGCCTGTGCGGCCACCGCCGGGTCGTTGGGGTCAAGGAACATATCAAGCTGGGCCTGATACAAATCCTTTTCATTTGGCATATTGGCCATTTCCTCGATCCGGTCGGCGTCATAAAGCATTACCCCAAGGTAGCGGATCCGCCCGACGCAGGTTTCGGAGCATACTGTTGGCATGCCGCTTTCAATGCGCGGGTAACAAAAGGTGCATTTTTCCGATTTGCCGCTCTCCCAGTTGTAATAAACCTTTTTATAGGGGCAGCCGGAAACACACATGCGCCAGCCGCGGCACTTTTCCTGATCGATCAGCACGATGCCGTCTTCCTCGCGCTTGTAGATCGCGCCCGAGGGGCAAACCGAAACACAGGCCGGGTTGAGGCAATGCTCGCAGAGCCGGGGCAGATACATCATGAATGTATTCTCGTATTCGCCGTAGATCTCCTTTTGCACGCCTTCGAAATTGTAATCCTTCGAGCGTTTTTCAAATTCGCCGCCAAGAATTTCCTCCCAGTTCGGGCCACCAACGATCTTTTCCATGCGCTCGCCGGTCAGCTTGGAGCGCGGACGCGCGGTGGGGAAGGCCGGCATGTCGGGTGCCGATTTCAGGTGGTCGTAATCAAAATCGAACGGCTCGTAATAATCGTCGATCTCGGGCAGATCGGGGTTGCCGAAAATCTTCGCCAATACCCGCCATTTGCTGCCCTGTTTGGGCTGGAGCTTGCCGGATTTGCTCCGCTCCCAGCCGCCATTCCATTTGGCCTGGTTTTCCCAGTCTTTCGGGTAGCCGATGCCGGGTTTGGTTTCAACATTGTTGAACCATGCGTATTCAACCCCTTCCCGGCTGGTCCAGACGTTTTTGCAGGTGACCGAGCAGGTGTGGCACCCGATACATTTATCAAGGTTCAACACCATGCCTATTTGTGCGCGGATCTTCATTGAGCTGCCTCCGTATTGCTAAGTGGCGTATCGAGCCAGTCGATTTTCTTCATTTTGCGGACAATCACAAACTCGTCGCGGTTGGAGCCAACCGTGCCGTAGTAATTGAACCCGTAGGATTGCTGGGCATAGCCGCCAATCATATGGGTGGGTTTGACCGTGGCTCGGGTGACCGAGTTGTGGATCCCGCCCCTGAAGCCGGTTTTTTCAGAGCCGGGTGTGTTCACGATCTTTTCTTGTGCGTGATACATATAAATCGTGCCCTGTTTCATGCGCTGGCTCACAACAACCCGCGCGGTAAGCGCCCCGTTGGCGTTATAGACCTCGACCCAGTCGTTATCCTCCAGCCCCGCGGTTTTGGCGTCCACCTCCGAGACCCAGACCACCGGCCCGCCGCGATTGAGGGTCAGCATGTGCAGGTTGTCGGAATAGGTGCTATGAATACCCCATTTCTGGTGCGGGGTGATGAAGTTGAGCACCACATGGGGCTTGCCTTCCTCGCTGTTGAAATCCCCGTTGATGGTTTTGAGGTCCACCGGCGGGCGGTAGGTGCAGAAACCCTCGCCAAAGGCCAGCATCCATGCGTGGTCCTGATAGAGTTGTTGTCGCCCCGTCAGCGTGCGCCACGGGATCAGCTCATGCACGTTGGTGTAGCCCGCATTATAGCTCACATGCTCGCTTTCAATGCCCGACCATGTCGGCGAGGAGATGATCTTGCGCGGCTGCGCGGCGATATCGTGGAAGCGGATCTTCTCGTCCTCTTTGGGCAAGGCAAGGTGGGCGTGCTCGCGCCCGGTGGCTTTACTCAACTCTTCCCACGCCTTCACCGCCACTTCGCCGTTGGTTTCAGGCGCCAGCATCAGAATCATCTCGCAGGCGTCAATCGCTGTGTCGAGTTTTGGCATGCCCTTGGCAACGGTATCTTCCAGCACCACCCCGTTGAGGTCGCGCAGGTGCTGCACCTCGACTTCGGTGTTCCAGTTGATGCCCTTGCCGCCATTGCCGAGCTTATCAAGCAAAGGCCCGGCGGAGGTGAATTTCGCGTAGATCTGCGAATAATCCCGCTCAACCGCGATGTAATTCGGCGCGGTTTTGCCGGGGATCAGCTCACACTCACCTTTCTTCCAGTCTTTGACACTGTCTTGCGCCAGTTCCATCGGGGTGTCGTGCAGGAGTGGCAGCTGCACCACGTCGGTTTCAACCCCCAGAATTTCAGGCGCGACCTCGGAGACCTTCTTGGCCAGGCCCTTGAAAATCTCCCAATCCGAGCGGCTTTCATAGGCCGGGTCCACTGCCGCCTGCAGCGGGTGGATGAAGGGGTGCATGTCAGATGTGTTCATGTCATCCTTTTCATACCAGCTTGCGGTTGGCAGCACGATGTCGGCGTAAACGGCGGTGGTGGACATGCGAAAATCAATCGTGACCAACAGGTCAAGCTTGCCCTCGGGGGCCTCCTCGTGCCATTTGGCCTCTTTTGGCATCCGGCCACCCTCAACGCCGAGGTCCTTGCCCATCACGCCGTTATCGGTGCCAAGCAGGTGCTTGATGAAATACTCATGCCCCTTGCCGGATGAACCAAGCAGGTTGGAGCGCCACACGAACAGGTTGCGCGGCCAGTTGGCCTCGTTGTCAGGGTCCTGACAGGACATTTCCAAGTCGCCAGCCACCAGTTGCTCGGCCACATATTCAGCGGCGGTTTTTCCGGCGGCCTTGGCGGCTTTGCCCACTTCCAGCGGGTTGGTTTTGAGCTGCGGCGCGCTTGGCAGCCAGCCCATGCGCTCGGCGCAGATGTTATAATCAATCAGGCTTGCATCCCAGTCGCCCTCGGGCGCGGTGGGCGAGAGGATCTCGTTGACATCAAGCTGCTCGTAGCGCCACTGATCCGTGTGGGCATACCACGCGGAGGTTGAGTTCATATGCCGTGGCGGGCGCGCCCAATCCAGCGCAAAGGCCAGAGGCTGCCAGCCGGTTTGCGGGCGCAGCTTTTCCTGCCCCACATAGTGGCTCCAGCCACCACCGGATTTACCGACGCAGCCACACATCACCAGCATGTTGATGATGCCGCGATAGTTCATATCCATGTGATACCAGTGGTTTAGCCCGGCCCCGAGAATGACCATCGAGCGGCCCTCGGTCTTTTCGGCATTGGTGGCAAATTCCCGCGCCACCGCTTCGATCTTCTCTGCCGGCACGCCGGTGATCTTCTCGGCCCAGGCCGGGGTGTAGGGGATGTCCTTTGTGTAATCATCCGTTACCCAGTCACCGCCAAGGCCGCGATCAAGGCCGTAATTGGCGCAGAACAGATCAAACACTGTGGCGACAAGAAACTCCTTCTTGCCGGATTTGATCCGCTTGACCGGCACGTTTTTGGTCATCACATCCGGGTGCTCGCATTGGACAAAATTCTCGGTGGCATGGCCGCCAAAATATGGGAAATCAACTCCCAATACGTCGTCGCGGTCCTCCTCCTGAATGAAGCTGAGCTTCAGCTCGGTATCCGCCCCCTTGGCGCGTTCCTCGAGGTTCCACTCGCCATCCTCGCCCCAGCGATAACCGATGGTTCCATTGGGTGAGCAAAGCGCATTGGCCTTGCCATCCCAAGCCACGGTTTTCCATTCGGGGTTGTTTTTCTGGCCAAGCTTGCCAGCCAGATCATCAGCGCGCAAGAACCGCCCCGGCACCAGCCTGCCGTCTTTCTTCTCCAGCCGCACCAGCATCGGGAAGTCGGAATATTTGCGGGTGTAATCCTCGAAATAGGGGGCTTGGCGGTCCAGATGGAATTCGCGCAAAATAACATGGCCCATCGCCATGGAAAGTGCCGAGTCCGTGCCCGCCTTCGGGGCCAGCCAGATATCGCCGAATTTGGCGGCTTCGGAATAATCCGGGCTGATGACGGCGGATTTGGTGCCTTTGTAGCGCACCTCGGTATAAAAATGCGCATCCGGCGTGCGGGTTTGCGGCACGTTGGAACCCCAAAGCAGGAGGTAGCCGGCGTTATACCAATCAGCCGATTCAGGCACGTCGGTCTGCTCGCCCCATGTCATCGGAGAGGCGGGCGGCAGGTCGCAATACCAGTCATAAAAACTCATGCAGGTGCCGCCCATCAGGCTGAGATAGCGCGAGCCGGCGGCGTAGGAAACCATCGACATGGCGGGGATCGGCGAGAAGCCGAAAATCCGGTCCGGGCCGTAGGTTTTGGCGGTATAGGCGTTGGCGGCGGCGATGATCTCGTTGGCCTCGTCCCATGTGGCGCGCACAAAGCCGCCCTTGCCACGGGTTTTGGTGTAGCTGTCGCGGGTTGCCTTATCGTCCTGAATCGCCTTCCATGCGGCGGTGGCGCTCATGCTGGCGCGCAACTTGCGATACGCCTTCATCAGCGTGCCGCGCACCAGCGGGTTTTTCACCCGGTTGGCGGAATAGAGATACCAAGAATAGCTCGCGCCCCTTTGGCAGCCGCGCGGCTCGTGGTTGGGCATATCGGGGCGGGTGCGGGGGTAGTCGGTTTGCTGGGTTTCCCAGGTGACGATACCGGATTTGACGTAGATCTTCCAGCTGCACGACCCGGTGCAATTCACCCCGTGGGTGGAGCGCACCACTTTGTCATGACGCCAGCGGTCGCGGTAGACATCCTCCCAGTCGCGGTTTTCGCGGGTGGTTTCACCATGGCCGTCGGAAAAGGTATCCAGCCGTTTTTGCTGGAAAAAGTTTAGGCGGTCGAGCAGGTGGCTCATTGGGTTTTCTCCTCAATATTCTTTGTGGGTTCCTGCCCCGGCATGGGCCGGGGCAGGGGGAATTTATGGGTTTTTCACATAGGCATTGGGCCGCAGATAAAACCACCAGTTGATGGCGATACAGAGCGCATAGAAGGCGGCAAAACCGTAAAGCGCGTATTCCGGGGTGCCGTTGCCCATCTCTTCACCAAAGACTTTCGGGATGATGAAAGCCCCGTAAGCGGCGATGGCGGAGGTCCAGCCCAATACCGGCCCGGTTTGCTCTTTGTTGAAGACCATGCCGATGGTGCGGAAGGTTGAGCC
>WFQA01000220.1 GCA_015487255.1 Paracoccaceae bacterium
CCAACCGTGAAACTGTCTATCGCGCCTTTGGTCGAGGCGTAGTGCACATATTCCCCCGCGCTGCCGATGGTGGCCGCGATGGAGGAGAGGTTCACGATCACCCCGCCCTTGCCGCCATGAGTGGTGGACATGCGGCGGACAGCCTGCTGGGCGCAGTAAAACGAGCCAAAAACATTGACCCGGTAAATCCGCTCTAACGCGGCAGCGGGCAGGGCGTCAACCCGCGAGGTTTCGCCAACGATTCCGGCGTTGTTGACCAGCAAATCCACCGGCCCGAGCGCGGTATCGCAAGCGGAGAACAGCGCTTTCACATCGGCCTCATCTGCCACATCGCCCCGCAGTTTGATCACCCGCGCCCCAAATGATTCGCAGGTTTTGATCACCTCATCGGCCCGCGCCTCGTTGGCGATATAATTGATGCAGATATCATACCCATCCCTGGCGGCGAGAATGGCGGTGGCGGCACCGATGCCACGGCTGCCGCCGGTTATAATTGCTGTTTTTCTGGTCACCACCATGCCTCCGGTTGGGTTTTGTATGCGATATAAAGCGGGTGTTTCGGGTGGCCGGAATTGGTCAGGCCAAGATGTTTGGGCGCCTTGGGCTGCGCTTTGAGCAGGGCCTTTACTGCACGCCCGCGCGCCAGATGATCGCCGTGGTTGCCCCAGCCCGCCACCACCTCGTCGGCCCAGCCTATGGCCTGCATAATGGTCGCGTCATTGGCCGTGCCCACCGGGTCATCGGCGGCGCGCATGTCGCGCGGGTCGGTGGCGCGGTAGGCAAAGATATTGCAAACCCGAAACGCCCCGAAGCCCAGCGTGCGGGCGCGGCGCTCGCAGCGCTCGACGGTCGGGTCGTTTTGCACCTCGGTGGCGGTGGAGGGGTTGAGCATCAAAAACAACACCTTGCGCCCGGCTGGCTCCCAAATCCGGGTCAGGGCATAGCGGTAGCGCTCGCAATCGGAATAGCTCGCTTCGGAAACGGCGTCATCCTTGGTGAAATGGCGTATAATCATTCCGATCACCTGCCAGAATTGCCCGGGCAAATCAAGCGTGCTGTCCGGATAATACGCAAGCTCAAAACCAACAGGGCCGTGCCCGCCGAGCGCAGCGAGGCCACGGCGCCGCAGCGCATTTTTGCCTATGGCAAAAATGCCACGCCGGCCGCGATCCACAAGCCCCAGACAACAAGCACAAGCCCCGACACAAGATCCAGCCAGCGCAATGCCCCTACCGGCAAGCGCGATTTCATCAGCAAAACCCCCAGCACCAGAATCAACCACCAAAGCAACGAGCCAAGAAACACCCCGCCCACCAGCCAGTAAGGCCCCGCCGCACTGGCCGTGCCCAGCCCGGCGATCAGCCCGACAAACGCCAATATGGTCATCGGATTGGTCAGGGTGAGCATAAAGGTGCTGAACCACGCACCCAACACCCCGCCCGCGGGGCTGTCGACCACGGCTTTTGGCTTGGGGAAAAAGAAAGCCTTCAGGCTCAACAGGCCAAGCAGCACGATCAGCACCCCTCCCCCGATTTGCAAAGCCTGGGCCTGCGTCAGCAACCCAGAAAGGCTGAAGCCAAATGCAACCAGCATGCCATAACCCGCATCAGCACTGGCCGCGCCCAGCCCGGTGGCCAGCCCGGCGGCGTATCCGTCTTTTAAACTGCGCCTGATGCACAGCACCCCGATCGGGCCAACCGGCATGGCCACGGCAAAACCGATCGCGATACCGCTGAGCAGGGCGCTCATCGGATGATCTGGATTTCGGTGGTTTCCTTGGCGGTTTCCAGCACGATCATGCTCTCGCTGCGCAGCACGGCTTTCAGCGGTTTAAGCACCTCGTGCAAAAACCGCTGCATGGCTTCGGTATCCTGCACGCGAATTTTGACCATGTAGGAATGGCTGCCGCTGATATGGTGCAACTCTTGCACCTCGGAGCGGGCCTGCAGGGCGAATTTGGCCACCGCCTCACCGTCAAACGCCATGTCAATCAGGATAAAAGCGCAAAGCCCCGCCCCCGCGGCTTTTGGCTCCAGCACCGCGCGCCAGGCCTTGATGGTGCCGTTTGCCGCCATCCGCCGCACCCGCTCGCTGGCGGTGGAAACCGATACACCAACTGCTTCTGCCAGGCTGGCGGCGGATGCACGGCTATCAGCCTGCATGATTTCAGCAATTTTCCGGTCAATTTCATCCATATCAGGCAAACTGCCGGAAAAATAGCAATAAGTCAAGCATACTGCCGGTAATACTGGCTTTCCGCCATCAAACCGCGCTCAAACGCCCAACGCCAACCCGGCGCGACATCAGCCGCACGATCACACTGATAGTAATGATGATCACCACCAGCATCAGGGTAACCGCCGCGGAATGTTGCGCCATGTCCTGCTCCTGATAGCCGAATATCACCCCGGTCAGCACCATGTTGCCCGGTGAAATCAGCAGGATAATCAGTGACAGCTCCCGCATCGCGGTGATGAAGGTCAGCAACATCCCCGCCACCAGCCCGCTCATCGATAATGGCACGATGATGCGGAACATGCGCCGAAACCAGCCAATGCCCTGCACCCGCGCTGTCTCTTCCAATGATTGGTGGATTTGCAACATCGCCGCAATACCGGTGCGCGAGGTGAAGGGCAGGTTTTTGATCACCGTGATCAGCACCAATATGGAAAAGGTGCCGTAAAGCGCCGGGATCGGCCCGATATTGGTGGAGAACATGCCGATATAAATTGCCCCCAATGCAATGGAGGGGAAGATATAAGGCGCAAAGGCAATGCCCTCGAGCCAGCGCGCCAGCCGTGCGCCGCGCCCGCGCACCACCGCATAACCCACCAGCAAGCCAAGCGCGCCATTGAACAGCGCGGCGGCAAAGCCCAGCTTGATCGAATTGCCCAGCGCATCCAGAATGCCTTTGTTATAGATCACCCCCGGTTCGCCATAAGCCAGTGCCACATTGCCCTTGCCGGCCCAGAAATAGGTGGTGAGGTTGGAAAAGCTGTAATTGCCCGGAATCAGGGTCATCGATTCCCACAACAGCAGCACCATCGGCAGCAAAACCGTAATCAGCAAAAACACGATGATCAGCAGGGTCAGCGGCCAGCGCCAGAGGCCCAGATCGCTCTCGCGTTTGCGAAAGCCCTTGCCGGTCATGGTGACATAGCTTTTACGCACCCCGATAATCCGGCTGTTGATCCAGATGAATGTGATCGCCAGAAAGATCAGCACCAGTGCCAGCACATAGGCATCACCCTGGTTACGGGCGTTGATGGAGGCATAAATCTGGGTGGAAAAGGTGAAAAACCGCACCGGCAGGCCAAGCAGGGCCGGGGTGCCAAAGGTGCCGAGGATACGGATGAAGGTCAACACCACCGCCGAGCCGAGTGCCGGCAGCAGCAATGGTATGGTGATCATGCGGATCCGTTTCCATTTACCCATGCCGCAGGTGGCGCCGGCCTCTTCCAACTCGCTGTCCACCGTGGCCAATGCGCCTGAAATCAGCAGATAGGCATAGGCGTAATAATGCATCGCCAAAGTAAAGGTGATCGGCAAAAAACCGTAAGCCACCCAGTCGGGCACCTCCACACCGGTTATATAGGTCAGCATTCCGCCCGAACCGCCGATCCGGTCATTTTTGAACAGGGTCAGCCAGGCCAGCGCCCCCACCCAGGAAGGCATCATATAGGGGAAAACCAGCATCGCCCCAAACGTGCCTTTGAAATAAATATTGGTGCGCACCATCAGCCAGGCCAGGCTGGAGCCAACGATTACCGCGATCAGCGTAACCGCAAACCCGATTTTCAGGCTGTTCATCAGCGGTTTGTAAAACAGCGCCTGTGAAATGGGCTGGTTGAAAACCCGATCAAGGTGCAGCAGGGTAAGCGAGCCGATAACCCCGTCGCGCTGATAGGCCAGATCATAGCGCTGAAAGGTCAGGGCCTCGCGAATGATCTGAAACAGCGGTACCAGCACCACAAAGCCCAAAAAGCCAAGGCTGAGCACACCGATAATGATCTCCGGCCGGTTTTTCAGCCGATAGGCCTGATAGGAAAGATTGCGGGCAGACCAAAAGGGTGGTTTTTTATGCCGTTCCAACGTAATCGTCATGTCTCAACTCCACCCTTCATGCGATTTCACGCAGGTTGTCCTGGCTTTTCTTGTCGAAAAAGCTCAGGGCCTCCGGGGCAAAGCTGATCCAGCGCGAGCTGCCCTCGTCAAGGGTGAGAAAACCCGGCTGCAACAGGGTGATCGGGGTTTCCCCGGCCCTGACCTGCAGGATCGTATCCGCGCCGGTGGGCTGCAGAATTTCGGTTTTCACCTCCTGCCAGCCGTCTTTTGGCTGGTCCGAAACAAGGATCTTTTCCGGGCGGATGGCGGCGACCATCTCTCCACCGCGCGCGGCCAGGGCTTCGGGCAGGGGTATGGTCACATCACCACAATCCAGTGCGCCGTTTGCCACCGTGCCCGAAAACAGGTTGATGCCGGGGTCGCCGATAAACTCGGCCACAAAAAGATTGGCCGGGTGGTGGTAAATATCATAAGGCGTGCCTTCCTGCATGATCCGGCCCTTGTTCATGATGATCACCCGGTCCGAAAGGGTCAGCGCCTCGATCTGGTCATGGGTCACATAAACCGTGGTCGCCTTCAGGTCCCGGTGCAGGCGCTTGAGGCTGGCGCGCATTTCGGTGCGCAGCTTGGCATCGAGGTTGGAAAGCGGCTCATCCATCAAGAGGTAAGACGGGCGCAGGGCGATAAGCCGCGCCACCGCCACCCGCTGCTGCTGCCCGCCCGAAAGCTCGGAAGGGTAACGCTCGGCATAGCCGGTAAGCTGCACCTGCTTCAGCGCAATCTCCAGCCGCTCGGCGATCTCAACCTTGGAGAGCCGCTGCTCTTTCAGCGCCAGGGTTATGTTTTTGGCCACGGTCATATGCGGCCACAGGGCATAGCTTTGAAAGATCAGCCCCAGCCCGCGCACTTCAGGCGGCAGCACCACCCCCTTTGAGCGCGAAAAAACCGTGCGCTCGCCAAGCATGATATCACCTTCATCCGGCTCCTCCAGCCCGGCGATCATGCGCAGGGTTGTGGTTTTGCCACAGCCCGAAGGGCCAAGGATGGTCAAAAATTCGCCCGGTCGGACGGCGAGGTCGAGGTTTTTTACCACAACCTCCTTACCATAGGACTTTACAATGCCACTTAAACGTATCTGCCCCATAGGCGTCTCCCTGTTGCCAGAGCCCTGATTTTGTAACAAATCAGAAGTTTGGCTCTGGCTATTTGTATTTACATGAAATTTTACCCGAAAACCGGAAGCCGGCTTTCGGAATACACAGCTGGATTACTGGCTTGAATGGATCAGCCAGAAATCGCGCAGCGCGGGGCCTTGCTCCCACATGAACTCGGCCGAAACATTCCAGCCTTTCATTTCGTCCCAAACCTCGCCGCCGGCGGGCAGCGGCACATCACTGCGCGGGCTGACAGAGCCGGGGTCATGATAAGGCGCGAGGCCCTGCAACATGTCAAAGCTCTCGCCTTCGGTATAGGGTTTGGTCAGCTCGGTATCGAGGTTCAGATCCGGGTTGCCGAGCAGATAGGCGATAAATACCTTGGCCGCATTCGGGTTGGGGGCATTGGCACCAATCGCCATATAGGTTGGGTAAACCATGCGGGCGACCGGGTCGAGATCGGTGATGAAGGCGTTGACATTGCCTTTGTCATCATTGCGCGAAATATAGGTCATGTTGGTCATGGCGATCAGGGCGTCATCCTGCCCGGCAGCGCCGGCGGCATCGGCCAGCTTGGAGCCGGATTTGAAAATAACCACATCATTGGCCAGCAAACGCCGGACAAATTCATAACCCGCGTCAGGCACACCCTCGCCCAGCACCAGCTCTTCGCCGGTCAGGCGCTGATAGGCCGCGGCCATTTCCTCGGGCTGCTGCACCAGCACCGCCAGCCCCATCAGCGACGAGCCCGAACCCATCGGGTCTTTAATGCCCACACGACCCCGGAAGCGCTCTTCGGTCAGTTCCCATACATTGCTGATCGGCGGGCCTTCGGGGTTGGCATCGGTGTTATAGAAAAACACAATCGCCTCGTTAACCCGGATCAGCAGCGGATCACGGTTTTCCTCCGGGATACGGTCAATGAATTGCCCCGGCACATAGTTGAAGATCCGGTTATTGCCCAGCAGTTCATAAATCACCTGCCCGGAATTGCCGGTGGTCACCACATCAACCGCAAAAATCCCCGCATCTTGCTCACGCACGGTTTTTTCAATGGTTTTAACTGAGCCAAGGTCAAACAGCGTAAGGGTAATGCCGGGATATAAAGCCTGGAAATGGTCCACCAGCTTGGCGATCCGGCCCGAGGATGAATAGACAACAACCTCGCCCTCCTCGGTGGCGCGGGCCACGATCTCGTCCCAGTTTTCCTCGGCGGCGGTATATTGGCCCAGCGCGTTTTCCTGAAGCCATGCATCAAGCTCGGGAGAAATCTCCTGTGCGGAAGTAAAGCTTGCGGTGGCGGCAAGCAGTGCGGCCGTGGCGGTGCCGCCGACCATGCGCATGAATGTTTTGCGTGTTATGTTCATTGTTTTTCCTTTTCCCTGTTGCGGATATTTGGTCTTTGCCAATTAACCTCACCATTTTGTGAGCGATGTTTGTGGTGAGTCAAGCGGTTAAGAGTTTCAATTATTATAGTGCGGGGTTGGCCGGGTTGAGGCACGGCCCCACCCCTTCCCGTGGGGCGTGTTTTTCCATGCTACAAAGCATTTGGCGGCGAATTTGGGGTGAGACCGCGCCGCGCAAGCCAAGGGGCTGGGTAATGGCTCAGGTTGACCCTGAAATGCTTTATTCACGGCTTGGGGTATGTGGCATTTGCCTGATCTGCAAACCAGACCCTTGCAGCGCCGTTCGGATCGCCCCTGCCATGGCGCGGGCCTGCCGGTTATCCCCGTGCAGGCAGACCGTATCAATCCGCGCTTTTACATGCTTGCCGGATGCGGTGATGATCGCCCCGGCCTGCAGCATTTCAACCACCCGCGCGGCGGCCTTTTGCGCATCATGGATCACCGCGCCGGGCAGGGCGCGGCTTTGCAATGTGGCGTCGTCATTATAGGTGCGGTCGGCGTATATTTCGCCCGCCCATGCGCCACCCAGTGCTTTTGCCGCCTGCTGTTGTGCGGTGTTTGGCATGGTCACCAGAATGATTTTTGGCGCAATTTCCAATGCCGCCCCATAGCAAAACCGGGCCAGCGCCAGATCTTCCGACGCCATGTTGGCCAAGGCCCCGTGCAGCTTGAAATGCCGGATATGCCCGCCTGAGGCCCGGGCCATGGCCTGCGCCGCCCCGAGCTGATAGCGGATCAGGTTTTGCAGGCTTTCGCCGGGCAGTTCCATGCGGCGGCGGCCAAAGCCCTGCAGATCGGCAAAGCCGGGATGCGCCCCCAGCCCCACCCCCTTTTCAAGCGCCATGCGCATGGTGCTGGCCATCACATCCGGGTCCGAGGCATGAAAGCCGCAGGCGATATTGGCCGAACTGACGATCTCCAGCAAGGCCGCGTCATCCCCCATCTGCCATGCGCCGAAGGATTCGCCCATATCGGCGTTGAGATCAATATATCGGGTCATGTCATGGTTCCTCCGCGCCGGTGATTGCGCCGCTGATAAGTTGATAAGAGAGCAAGTCGGGGATGTCACGCGGGTTGCGGATCAGCGCCCGGCGCTGCCTGCCCAGTTCGTCCAGCACCTGCGCTTCGGGTGCAGCACTTTCCAATGCTTCCTCCAGCGAGACAAACCGAAAAGCCAGCGCCACGCCGGGCGCGGCCTGCGCCACCACCGGCAGGTCTTGCGGCACAACCGTGCCGATGCGCGGATAGCCACCGGTGGTCTGGCATTCGGGCAGCAGCACAAAAGGCATGCCGTTGCCGGTCATCTGGATATCGCCGGGCACCATGATTTCCGACAGGATATCAAGCTGGCCCTTTGCGGTAAAACCCACCCCGTCAAAGCCCAGTGCCACCCCCTGCCGGTTGCCGCGCCGGTCACGCTTGAAGCTGGTGGCCTCAAAACGCCGGCGCGCTTTGGCTGAAAACCGCATGGTCTGGGCGCTGGACAAAACCCGCACCACTCCACCGGTAAAGCGCTCGGCCACCGGCAGGCACAGCCCGGTGATGTTTGACGGGTCCGGCCCGATGGGCAGGCTGCCCCCCGCCTCCAGCGCTGCGCCCAACCCGGCGGCAATGTGCCGGGAGCGGCTGCCCAGCACCGGCGGGGTATCAATGCCGCCGCCAAGATGCAAATAGCCATAAACCCCGCGCCGCGCCGCGCCAATGCTGAGCTTCTGCCCCGCCTTTGCCAAATAAACCGCATTCCAGACCAGCGGCTGCCCATCGAGCCGCGCCTGCATTGGTGCGCCGGTCAGGGCAAAGCGGGTATCCTGCGTCAGCGTGAAATCCCCGCCGAATCCGGCCATCTCCAGCGCGGCCAGTGCCGGGCTTTGCCCAAGCAATGCAGCCCCCTCCAGCAGCGCCAGCCGGTCAGCCGCCCCGCCGCGCGAAAGCCCAAAGCCCATATAGCCCGGGCGGCCGAGATCCTGCACGCTCACCCCCGGCCCGACCCGCAGGATATCTAGCTGATGGCTCATGACAGGGCCTCATAGCTGGCTCCGCCATCGGGGGCGTTTTGCATGTTGGCGAAGGTTTCCGGGCTGACCGGCTCAAAGCGCAGCTCATCACCGGGGCGCAGCAGAAAGGGGTTTTCGCGCGCGGGGCAAAAGGCGGAAAATGCGGTTTGGCCGATATGGCGCCAGCCGGTGGGCGAGGCGGCGGAAAACAGCACCAACTGCCGGATCGCCACCGCCAGCGCCCCCTTTGGCACTTGCGGGGTCAGCCCGGTTTGGCGCGGGATATCCCAGGCTTGCGGCAATTGCCCCAGATAGGGCTGGCCCGGCGTAAACCCTATCGCCATCACCCGCAGGGTCTGGCCGGTGATCTGGCTGATCGCCTGTTGAGGCGTGCAGCCAGCCAGCGCGGCGGCCTCATCCAGTTGCGGGGCCAGCGCCCCGCCAAACACCGCCGGAATACGCCACAGACGGCGCTTTTGCGGCAAGCGCGCCGCAAACCAGTCCGCGCTATCCAACAAGCTGGTCAGCTTGGCCTTGAGCGCGGCATGGCTCAGCACCTGCGGGCAAAAGCCGATATAGACCGAAGTGAGCGTGGTGGCACATTCCTCCACCCCGGCCCAGCTTTCCACCTTCAGCGCCGCGGCAAAAGCCAAGGCGGCGCGGTTGGCCGATTCACTCAGGCGGGGCGAAAAAGTCAGCAACATTCCCGATAATCCGATATAGGATAGGCGCGGGTATGCCATATCAGCCTGGGAAGATTCGGTTTTGGCATCCATTTTTGCGCTCCGGGGAGATTTCCCTTGCATAAGTCGCAAAACGCTGACAAAATGTCAACGTTATATCAACGTAGGGCTTTTTTACTTTTGAAAGCCACATCTGGGAGGATGAAAACATGAAGATGACCTTTGCCGCCGCCTTTGCGGCCGGGCTTGCCGTGAGCGCCCCGGCCATTGCGCAGGAGTGGAACATGCCAACGCCTTACGGCGACACCACCTTTCACACTATCAATATCCAGCAATTCGCCGCTGATGTTGCCGGGGCCACCGATGGTGGGCTGAATATCACCGTGCATTCCGCCGGCTCGCTGTTTCCCCATGCCGAGATCAAAAACGCGATTCGCTCGCGCCAGGTGCCTTTGGGCGAGTTCTTCCTTTCCCGCCTGGCCAATGACGACCTTGCTTACGGCATAGACAGCCAGCCCTTCCTTGCCACCAGCTATGAAGACGGCGCCAAGCTCTGGGCCGCCCAGCGCCCGGTGGTTGAGGCGCTGTTGGCCGAAGAAGGGCTGAAGGTGCTGTTTGCGGTGCCATGGCCGGCACAGGGGCTTTATACCAACGGCGAAATCAAAACCGTGGATGACCTCTCGGGGCTGCGCTTCCGCGCCTATAACGCCGCGCTGGAAGAGTTTGCCACCCTTGCCGGGGCTGCGCCGGTTCAGGTGGAAGCCTCTGATATCGCACAAGCATTCGCCACCGGTCAGGTCGAGGCGATGATCACCTCTCCCTCCACCGGGGCCAATTCGAAAGCCTGGGATTTTGTCACGCATTACACCCAGATCGATGCCTGGCTGCCCAAGAACATCGTGGTGGTAAACGCCCGCGAGTTTGATGCGCTTTCCGATGATGTGCAGGCGGCGGTGCTGGAAGCAGCGGCAGCGGCTGAAACGCGCGGCTGGGAGATGTCGATGGCTGAAGCCGCGGCCAAAACCCAGATCATGAAAGATAACGGCATCATTGTCGTTGCCCCTTCCCCCGAGTTGGTCGAAGGTTTGCAGGCCATCGGCGCAACCATGCTGGAAAACTGGAAAGCCAATGCCAGCGAAGAGGCGCTTTCCATTCTGACCGCCTATCAAAACTAGGTGCCTGGCCCGCGCCGGATTAACGGTGCGGGCCTTCTCCACCCCAATGAAAGAGGCCCGATATGCGGCAATTACTTGATACGGCCTACCGGGCCGCCGGGGGCATTGCCGCCTTGGCCATTCTGGGCATCTGCCTGGTGGTTTCGGCACAGGTGATCCTGAATATCATCGCGCGCATCGGCGGGCCGGGCTGGTCTTACACCATTCCTTCCTATGCGGATTTCTCCGGCTATTTTCTGGCCACCGCCTCGTTTATGGCCATGGCCTATACCTTGCGCGCGGGCGGGCATATCAGGGTGAACCTGCTGGTGCAAAACCTGCCCGCGCGTCCGCGCTGGCTGCTGGAGCTGCTGGCACTGGCCATCGGGGCGGTGATGGCGGGCTATGCCACATGGTTTGCGTATTTGCTGCTGCTGGAAAGCTATGAATACGGCGATATGTCCACCGGGATCATAGCGATTCCGGTCTGGATTCCGCAAATGTCGATGGTGGGCGGGCTGGGGCTGCTGACTGTGGCTTTCATTGACACACTGGTTGAGGCGCTGATGGCGCGCCAGCCGGTTTTGCGTGATGCGGGGATGGAATAAACAATGATTGAATCCATGTCTGATCCGATGATCTTTGCGGTGCTGCTCGGGCTGCTTCTCTCCCTGCTGGCCGCCGGGGTCTGGGTGGCGATTGCCCTGATGATCATGGCTTTTGTTGCCATCGCGGTATTTGCCAACGCCCCGGAGGGGCTGGTGCTGGCGACCACGCTTTGGGGCCATAGCTATAGCTGGCCGCTGGCCGCTTTGCCGCTGTTTATCCTGATGGGTGAGATCCTGCTGCGCTCGCGTTTGAGCGAAGATATGTTTTCGGGGCTGGCCCCGTGGCTGGGCCGGGTGCCGGGGCGGCTGCTTCATGTCAATATTCTGGGCTGCGCGATCTTTGCGGCGGTGTCCGGCTCCTCTGCTGCCACGGCTGCTACCATCGGGCGCATGTCGGTGCCCGAACTGAAGCGGCGCGGCTACCCCGAAAAGCTGATCCTTGGCACATTGGCCGGCTCGGCCACGCTGGGGCTGCTGATTCCGCCTTCGATTATTTTAATCGTTTACGGGGTGGCAACCGAGCAATCCATCGCCCGGCTGTTTGTGGCGGGTGTGCTGCCGGGGATCATGCTGATCGGGTTGTTTGCCGGCTATGTGATGATCAAGGCCAGGCTCAATCCGGGCATGATTCCTGTCGAGGCCAAACGCTTCAGCCTTGGTGAAAAACTGCGCGCCTCCAAACGGCTGATCCCGGTATTGCTGCTGATCGGCGGGGTGATCGGCTCAATCTATACCGGGGTGGCCTCGCCGACCGATGCGGCTGCCATCGGGGTGCTGCTGGCCAGCCTGCTGGCTTTTGCCTCGGGCAATTTTGGCCGCAAACAGTTTGTTGCGGCGCTGATGTCTGCCACCAGGACCTCTTCGATGATCGCCTTTATTCTGCTGGGCGCGGCATTTTTATCGATCTCGATGGGCTTTACCGGCATCCCGCGCAATCTGGCCGCCTGGATCGGCTCGTTTGAGCTTTCAACCTATGCGCTGCTTGCGGCCCTGACGGTGTTTTTCATTATCCTTGGCTGCTTTCTGGACGGGATCTCGGTTGTGGTGCTGACCACCTCGATCATCCTGCCAATGGTCGAGGCTTCCGGGATAGACCCGCTGTGGTTTGGTATCTATCTGGTGCTGGTGGTGGAGATGAGCCAGATCACCCCGCCGGTGGGCTTTAATCTGTTTGTCATCCAGGGGCTGACGGGGGTAAACATATTGCGGGTTGCCGCCGCGGCCCTGCCGTTTTTCTTTTTGCTGCTGCTTGGGGCGCTGGTGATTACGGTGTTTCCATCCATCGTGACCTACCTTCCGAATGCAATGGGGAATTAGGGCCTGTTGGTATTTCAATTTCAGGACCGGTTGTGATGTGGTTCAATCCGCCCCGACCATATAGGACACATATTTGCCTTTCGGCGAGGTGCCGGCCATGTCGGGCAATGTGACTGGCGATATCACCCTTCAGTATACGGAGTTGTATTCCAAAAGAGATGTGCTGGCGTCAGCCGATAGTGGTTCACTTGTGGGCTTGTTGCCAGTAAACCGTTGGCTTAATAGAAGCTGAAAACAAACGGGAATACCAAAGTGCTCGATTTTACCCAGGTCCGAACTGTGCTCGCTGAATGCTATGACCTTGCACCCTCGCCAAAGCTGGTAGCGTCGATGCAGGATATTTACCAAAAAATGAACCGGGTGGTGCCGCCTTCGGATTGGGCAATCTATGCCCCGTTTGTGAAAGCCATTATCGAGCTGAAAAAGAAACGAAATGCGGTTATTCTGGGCCACAATTATATGACGCCGGAAATTTTTCACGGGGTGTCGGATTTTGTCGGGGACAGTTTGCAACTGGCCATGAAGGCAACCGAGGTGGAGGCGGATGTTATTGTGCAGGCCGGCGTGCATTTTATGGCCGAAACCTCAAAGATACTCAGCCCGGAAAAGACCGTTTTAATGCCTGATATGAATGCGGGCTGTTCTTTGGCGGAAAGCATCACAGCAGAGGGTATCGAGGAGATGCGCGCGAAATACCCCGGTGCGCCGGTGGTTTCTTATGTGAATACCACCGCTGAAGTGAAGGCAGCCTCAGATATTTGCTGCACGTCTGCAAATGCCGTTCAGATTGTTGATGCGATGGAGGGTGATACCGTCATCATGACGCCAGACCAGTATCTGGCGCAAAACGTGGCAAGGCTGACCAGGAAAAAAGTCGTGTTTTGGCCGGGGTCGTGCATTGTGCATGAGCTCTATACCGTGGAAGATTTGCACGCCTATCGCACGCATGACCCCGAAGTGAAAATCATCGCCCACCCCGAGTGCACTCCCGAGGTGGTGGCGGAGGCTGATTACACCGGTTCGACCAGCGGAATTCTTAACTGGATACAGGCAAACAAGCCCGCCAGGGCCATGCTGGTCACGGAATGCTCGATGGCTTCGAACATTGCCGACGAATTGCCCGACGTCGAGTTTGCCAAGCCTTGCAACATGTGCCCTTACATGAAGAAGGTCACATTGGAAAATATTCTGTATGTGCTGCACACCATGGAAAACCAGGTGGAAGTTGAACAACAGGTGGCACAAAAGGCGCGCCTGTCTGTGAACCGTATGATCGAGCTGTCACGCAAGCTTGGCCTTTGATCGCGCGCTGCCCGCAAATAGCCGGAGACCAAACATGAGTTTCGCCACTGTTCCCGACCTTATTCTAGAGCCGATGATCCGCAACGCGCTGCTGGAGGATCTGGGCAGTTACGGGGATATAACCACCCGTGCTGTGATCCCGGCCGGCACCATCTGCGAGGCGCGGCTGAATGCGCGCGAGGATGCGGTTGTCTCGGGCATGCAGGTGGCCGGTCTCACCTTTCGCCTCGTCGACCCAGGCCTTGAAATCGTGACGCATATCGCAGACGGGCAGCAGTGCAGGCAGGGCGACACGCTGATGACAATCAAAGGGGCTGCGGCCTCGATTCTGTCGGGAGAGCGCGTGGCGCTTAATTTTTCCGGCCGGTTGACGGGAATTGCCACCAGAACAGCGGGGTTTGTAAGCCAGGCAAGCGGCAGCAATACCCGCATCACCTGCACGCGAAAAACCACACCCGGTTTGCGGTTGCCCGAGAAGCTGGCCGTCTTGCATGGCGGCGGTTTCAACCACCGCTATTCCCTGTCGGATGCAATTCTGATCAAGGATAACCACATCGCGGCCGCAGGGGGGATTCGCCCCGCGCTTGAGGCAAGCAAGGCATATGCCAGCCACATGATGGCCGTCGAGATCGAGGTTGATAACCTGGCGCAGCTGGCCGAGGTTCTGAAGATCGGCGGGGCCAGTGTGGTGCTTTTGGACAACATGGATAACGACATGCTGCGCGAGGCTGTGATTATGGTTGACGGGCGGATGGCAACCGAAGCAAGCGGGAATGTAACCGTCGAGCGCATCGCGTCAATCGCGGCTACGGGGGTTGATTACATTTCGTCTGGCGCGCTGACCCATTCGGCACGCACGGTTGACCTCGGGCTGGACTTTTGAGTGCGCAAAGGGGGTGTCAATGCCAAGCTGTGGCATGATTATCAAGATTTTCGCTTTGTGGAGAAAGGCTGAGCCATGATCTTGTGGCTGGTGCGGTTTGTGATCCGCTGGAGCATCCGGCTGGCGATATTGTTCTGGCCGATATCTTTAGTGGTGGGTGTTTATATATATGTGATGTATTTTCGATGAGGATGAGCCTCACCCTGCGCTTGCCGAGCATTCCAAGGATGTAGTCAGCCAGAGCGTCCAGATCAAGCGAATCGCCGAGATTTGTGATGATGTGGTTAATCACCCGCTGCATTCGGTGGTGATAGCGCAGTATATTGGCAGAAACCGGGGGCATGTTGAGGCTTTCCTTTCAAACTGGCACTGGGGTTGATATGCAGTAAAGCATGGTTTCACCCAACAAATCTTGCTATTTTTGCTCTACATCTAGGGGCTGGCAATGCCTGGCACACAAACCAAAAATCTTTTTTTGGTTTTTTGGCAAATAATCAAATTTAGCGCTTGCACGACTCGGATGAACGCCATAGATAACCACTCACAGGCAGCAGGCAACGCGATGCGGAGTTGGTTGCCAGTCAACGGAGACAGTTAAAAGCGGCGGATGCGCGGTAGCGCAGTTGCAGCTTTTGTCTCTGCGCTCTTTGAATATGCTAATATGAACGAAGAGATATGCGGGTGGTTTGGGTTTCGAACGGAGTTCGGACTATTTGTGTATCATGTTACTTAGGGTGCAACGATTTAGGTTGTTGTATTTGATTATAGTGACAGTCAGCTTCACTGTTTTGGGCTTTTGTTTAGGCAAAGGTTTAGAACTATGAAAGAAGAACGAACGAAAAGCCATTCGATGTAAATCGAATAGTTTCTTTTGTTTGTGATGTGCATAGGTCGAGCGTCAAGGATACC
>WFQA01000221.1 GCA_015487255.1 Paracoccaceae bacterium
TACCTACCGGCCACGCCCGGCCCTCTTGACAACCGCTGATGAAACATGTGTATCGACCCGAGAAATTGACGGGCCATCCGATGCGCCCTTTATCGTTTTGAGGACCAAGCCCATGCACGCCTTTCGCAGCCATAAATGCAACGCCTTAACGGCCAAAAACGTTGGCGAATCCGTGCGCCTTTCCGGCTGGGTGCACCGGGTGCGCGACCATGGCGGGGTACTTTTCATCGACCTGCGCGACCATTACGGCATTACGCAGGTATTGGCCGATAGCGACAGCCCGGTTTTTCATGAACTTGAAAAAGTGCGCTCGGAATGGGTGATCCGCATTGACGGCAAGGTCAAGGCGCGCGGCGAAGATCTGGTAAACCCCAATATCCCGACCGGCGAGATCGAGATATATATCGAAGATATGGAAGTGCTCGGCGCGGCTGAGGAGCTGCCATTACAAGTGTTTGGCGAGCCGGATTTCCCCGAGGAAACCCGGCTCAAATACCGCTTTCTCGACCTGCGCCGCGAGAGCCTGCACAATCGCATGATGCTGCGCTCCAACGTGGTGGCCAGCATCCGCAAGCGCATGGCTGATCAGGGCTTCAACGAGTTCCAGACCCCGATCATCACTGCCAGCTCCCCCGAAGGCGCGCGCGATTTTCTGGTGCCAAGCCGCATCCACCCTGGCAAGTTTTACGCCCTGCCGCAAGCCCCGCAGCAGTTCAAGCAGATGATGATGGTGGCGGGTTTTGACAAATACTTTCAAATTGCCCCCTGCTTTCGCGACGAAGACCCCCGCGCCGACCGCTCGCCAACCGATTTTTACCAGCTCGACATGGAAATGAGCTTTGTCACTCAACAAGACGTGTTTGACACCATCGAGCCTGTGCTGCTCGACCTGTTCGAGGAATTTGGCGGTGAGCGCACGGTCAACCGCACTATCCCTCAGATTTCCTATAAAGATGCAGCGCTGTGGTATGGCTCCGACAAGCCGGACCTGCGCAATCCGATCAAAATGCAGGTGGTGAGCGAGCATTTCAAAGGCTCCGGCTTCAAGATTTTCGCCAGCCTGCTGGAGCAGGACGGCACCGAAGTGCGCGCCATTCCGGCCCCCACGGGTGGTAGCCGCAAATTCTGTGACCGGATGAACAAGTTCGCCCAAGGCGAGGGCCTGCCGGGCATGGGCTATATCTTCTGGCGCGAAAAAACCGCTGATTCCGTGGCGCAGGAGCTGGGTATCAAGGTAAAAGAAGCACAGGCAATGCTGAAATCAGGCGAAGTGGAAGGCGGCATGGAAGCAGCTGGCCCCTTGGCCAAAAACATCGGGCCGGAGCGCACAGAGGCCATCCGCCAGCAGCTTGGCCTGCAGGTCGGCGATGCGGCGTTCTTCCTTGGCGGCAAGCCAAAATCTTTCGAGGCCGTGGCAGGCCGTGCCCGCAATATTATCGGCAAAGAGCTGGGCCTGACCGATGAAAGCAAGTTCGAGTTTTGCTGGGTTGTGGATTTCCCGATTTTCGAGAAAGACGACGAGAGCGGCAAGATCGACTTCGAGCACAACCCGTTTTCCATGCCTCAAGGCGGGATGGAGGCGCTCAGCGGCGATCCGCTCAAGGTGCTGGGCTACCAGTATGACCTTGCGTGTAACGGCTACGAGCTGGTTTCCGGTGCCATTCGCAATCACAAGCTGGAGATCATGTATAAGGCTTTTGGCATTGCCGGTTACGGCAAGGAAGAAGTGGAAAAACGCTTTGGCGGCATGGTCAAAGCCTTCAAATACGGCGCTCCCCCCCACGGCGGCTGCGCGGCAGGGATTGACCGGATTGTCATGCTCTTGGCCGATGAGGACAACATTCGCGAGGTCATCATGTTCCCGATGAACCAGCGCGCCGAAGACCTGATGATGGAAGCCCCGTCGGAGGCCACCAACGAGCAGTTGCGCGAATTGGGGCTGCGGGTAATTCCGCAAGACTGACCTTTGACCCTGTTCCGGTCGTGCTTGCACGACCCGCGCCGACGAGGTGGCCCGAAGGGTCGCCGAGGAGGCGCGCGCCGCGGCGCTGCAGTAAAATATCCCGCCCTCACCGATAGGCTTGCCTTTTCCTCTGCGGGGGCAAGCCCCCACTCGGAAAAGGCACGGTTTTCAGCAAAGCTGAAAACACGGCTGGCCGGCGGCGGTGGCCTCGCTTCGCTCGGCGGTCTGTTTGGATATGTTCGGGTTAACTTGGGCAGCCCTGAATCTCTACCGCACGATCAACTCCAAAAACCGAAATGATCAACTCAGTGCGGTCCATTTCCCCTTCGCCGTAATATTTCATCGGGGCGGATGCGCGAATATCCCCTCCCTCGCTGCTGGTTTCGGCCAGATCGATCCATATCTCCCGCTGGGCATATTCTATCACCACATATGGCGCTTCTATTGCCTCCGCAAAGGTCAGCTCAGTGGTGATCTCATACCACTTCCCGTTGGGCTTTACCGCACATGAAATGCGCGCCAACCCGGCAGCTTCGGCCGTTTGCGGCACTTGCTGCAAAGCCGCCTCGATCTGCGCTACGCCCTCGTCAGACGCTTCATTCAACCGTGACAAAAATACCGCCTGTGCGGGGATGCAAATATCGGAGCACACGCCAAATTGCAGGCTGAGCGCAATGCGCACCGGGCCGGCTTCGGCCGGGGTAATGCGAATTGGCAGCACAAAATAATCGCTATAGCCAAGGGTGGTCATGCCGCCCTGCTTGGTCACATCCGGAACCGGCCAGGCAAAGCTGATCTCGCCGATATTGTCA
>WFQA01000222.1 GCA_015487255.1 Paracoccaceae bacterium
GCTGGGCGCGGGTGGTGATGCCGCCCAGCACCACTGTCAGCCCCGGCCTGACCCGCTTGACCAGATCATAAAATTCATTTTGCTGTGCAATATATTGCGCCACATCGCCGACATAAAGATTGTCCCATTCATTACCAAACTGGATCGAGGTTATCTGCCCGCCAATCCGGCCCAGCAGGGCGGTGACATAGGCCTCGAAAGCCGGCCAGTCGGTGATTTCGCAGGTATAGGCGTTGCGCGCACCGCATGCCCAGTTTGGCCCGTCGCTCTGGATGGTGAGCATGATGCGCAGCCCGGCCGCGCTCAGCGCGCCGATCCGGGCCTCGACCGCTTGCCATTTATAATTGCCACGGCTTGGCTCGCGCATTGCCCAAGCCTCGGCAATGCGGATATCAACCACCCCCAGCGCTTGCAGTTTTTCAATGGTAAAGGCGATTTCAGCCGCGGTTTTCACCGGCGGAAAGCTCATGCCCAGGCGCGGTTGCGCCGTGGCGGGCAGAGAAAGGCCCAGCAAAAGGGCAAGCAAGGCCAGCCCCCGTAGCGCTGAACGGTGTGAAAGCCGCCAGCCCGCCCCCACCCGGTTATTCCCTGGGCGTGGTTTTTATCCGCAAAATCGCATAAAGCGGGCAAAAGCTGAATACCGCTGTCAGCAACAGCACCAGGCCAACCGCCACCGCAAGCCAGCCAAGCCCGCCGAGATAGCCAAGGTAACCCAGCAGGAAAAGTGCCATCCCCGCCAATATCCGCAAAGCGCGATCAAGCGAGCCTATATTTGCATTGAACTTCATGATCTTCTCCTCACCTTAGAATAAGCAGCCATGATATGCCGCATTAACCTTGGATACTATCTAAGGTATAATGCGTTAAGATTCAATGGTTTATCTTACTTTTAGCTCTGGCCGCCCTTTTTCTGGCCTCCGTATTGCCGGCACCGGCCCGCAAAAACAGGTGTTTTTTCGGGCCGGCATGGCTTTGTTACATTGAGTTTTCCGCAATCAGCGCCCGGGCGCGGGTGAGCAGGTCCTGCCCGTCGATGCCCTTGTCGGCCATCTCGGCAATCCAGCGCTCGATCACCGGCTGCGCGGCGGCTTCCCATGTGGCCAGCGCCTCACCCTCGATGGTGACAATCGTGTTGCCACGATCCTCTGCAACGGCCCGCCCGGCGGCATCGGCCGCCTGCATCACCTTGCCCGCATTGGCCGAGAAATCCGCCCCGGAAACACTGTCGAGAATCTCCTGCAAATCTGCGGGCATCGCCTCATAAACATCCTTGTTCATGATCAGCACAAAAGCTGCGGTGTAAAGCGTGCGCTCGCCCAGAAATTCGGTATGGGCATTGGTCAGTTCAGCGATTTTCAGCGCTTTGGTCACCTCCCACGGAATCACCGTGCCGTCAATCACCCCCTTGGCGAGGTTTTCCGGCAGGGCCGGCACCGGCATGCCAATCGGGGTGGCACCCAACTCGCCGAGCAGGTCGTTGATCACCCGTGTTGGCCCGCGCAGTTTCAGCCCGTCCATATCTGCAATGGTTTCGATCGGGTCACCGTTCACATGGATAACCCCCGGCCCGTGCACCCAGGCGCCAAGCATATGGAAATCGGCAAAATCGGTATCGGCCATGTCGGTTTGATACATCTCCCAATAGGCGCGCGAGGTCGCTTCGGCATTGGTCATCATAAACGGCAGCTCAAATACCTCGACCCGCGGGAAGCGGCCCGGCGTGTAGCCCGGCAGGGTCCAGGCGATATCGACCACGCCGTCAGCCACCTGATCGATCAGTTGCGGCGGGGTGCCCCCCAGCGCCATGGCCGAATAGACCTCGACCTTGATGCGCCCGCCCGAGGCCTCTTCCACCGCTTCAGCCCAGGGGATCAGGATCTGCGCCGGCACCGTGGCCTGAGGCGGCAAAAACTGGTGCATGCGCAGGGTAACCTCCTGCGCCATGGCCGCGCCGCCGCCAGCCAGCAATATGGCCACCAGCCCCGATTTCAACAAGTTGCGTTTGTTCATTTTGTTCTCCCTTGGCGTTTATTGTTATTTGGCACCTGCATTCCCATCATCATGGGGCAGAAAATCTTTTCGATCAATGATTAGATTCTGCTGGAAATGCAATCCAAGCAGGCGTATGTTTCCGATAGGAAACTTGGTAGACCCGTGTATACAACCCAGCAAAGGTGCCCCGGATGAGTGAACCGCAAAAAACCCCGCTTTATGACCTGCATGTGGAATTGGGCGGCAAAATGGTTGATTTTGCTGGCTGGATGATGCCGGTGAACTACCCCGCAGGCGTGGCGACCGAGCATAAACACTGCCGCGAGAAGGCGGCTTTGTTTGATGTATCCCATATGGGGCAGGTGGAGCTGCGCGGTGAAAACGTGGCCGGTAAGCTCGAATCGCTCTGCCCGTCGAGCTTCCGGACCCTGCCAGAAGGCAAGGCGCGCTATACGTTTTTCACCAATCCCGGGGGCGGTATCATGGATGACCTGATCGTCGCCAATGCCGGAGATCATTTTTTTGTTGTGGTCAATGCCTCGATGCGGGATCAGGATATCAACCATATGAAGCGCCTTGATATCGAGGTAAAGGAGCTTTCCCGCGCGCTGATCGCGGTGCAAGGCCCGGCGGCGGAGGCGATTGTGGCCACCCATGCCCCCATCGCTGCCGAGCTTAAATTCATGCAAACCGCGCTGGCTGAAATCAACGGGGTCGAGGTGCGGCTTTCGCGGATCGGCTATACCGGCGAAGACGGATACGAGATCTCCATTCCTGAAGACAAAGTGGTGGAAATCACCCGGCTGCTGCTTGAACACCCCGATCTGGCCCCCGCCGGGCTTGGCGCGCGCGATAGCCTGCGCCTTGAGGCGGGGCTTTGCCTTTATGGCAATGATATTGATAATTCCACCTCGCCGGTGGAGGCCAACCTGACCTGGGCGATGCAGAAAAAGCGCCGCGAGGAGGGCGGCTTTCCCGGGGAAGAGCGGATTTTGCGCGAGTTGAGCGAGGGACCGGCCCGCAAGCTGGTTGGCATAAAGCCCGAGGGGCGGGCACCGGCGCGGCGCGGGGTCGAGGTGGCTGACGGGGCCGGGAATATCATCGGCAGCATTACTTCGGGGGGTTTTGGCCCAAGTTTTGGTGGACCCATATCAATGGGGTATGTTAACGCCGATATGGCAATCGCGGACCATGCCGTTACCCTGCTTATCCGGGGCAGGCCCCATCCGGCCACCATTGTCAAACTGCCCTTCGTGGCACAGAATTACAAACGCTAGACCAAAGCACCAGGAAGGGATTCCCAGCATGGCAACCTATTATACAGAAGAACATGAATGGCTCGAAGTGGAGGGCGATACCGCCACGCTTGGCATCACCAAACACGCGGCTGAAGCGCTGGGCGAGGTGGTTTTTGTCGAGCTGCAGGAAACGGGCGAGACCTTTGACAAGGACGACGAGATCGGTGTGGTCGAAAGCGTGAAAGCCGCCTCCGAGCTATATGCGCCGCTGGCGATGGAGATACTTGAGGCCAATGATGCGCTGGAGGACAACCCCGGCATGGTCAATGAAGACCCCGAGGGCAATGCCTGGTTTTACAAGATCAAGATCGCCGATATTTCCGAGCTGGAAAACCTGCTCGACATCAACGCCTATAAAGCCCTGATCGACTAATCCTGCGCCGGAAGCCAAGCCCGGCTTCCGGCCTTTCTGCCCATTTGGAGCCAGCCATGCCGTTTGAGCCAACCCGCTATCAGCCCTATGATTTCGCCAACCGCCGCCATATCGGCCCCTCGCCCCGCGAGATGGAGGAGATGCTCAAGGTGGTCGGGGTTTCCTCGCTCGATGCGCTGATTGACGAAACCGTCCCCTCCAGCATCCGGCAGGATGACACGCTCAAGCTGCAAGCCCCGCTGACCGAGCGCGATGCGCTGCACCATATGGAAGCGGTGATCGGGCAAAACAAAGTGCTGACCTCGCTGATCGGTCAGGGCTATTACGGCACCATGACCCCGCCGGTGATCCAGCGCAATATTCTGGAAAACCCGGCATGGTATACCGCCTATACCCCCTACCAGCCCGAAATCGCCCAGGGGCGGCTGGAGGCGTTGCTCAATTTCCAGACCATGGTGAGCGACCTCACCGGGCTGCCGATTGCCAATGCCTCGCTGCTTGATGAGGCGACAGCGGCGGCTGAAGCGATGACCATGGCCAGGCGCGGCAGCAAATCCAAGGCCAACGGGTTTTTTGTGGATGAAAACTGCCACCCGCAAACCATCGAGGTGATCAAGACCCGGGCCGAGCCTTTGGGGATCGAGGTGTTTGTCGCCAACCCCGAAACCGATATGGACCCCGAGGCGGTATTTGGTGCGATTTTCCAATATCCCGGCACCTATGGCCGGGTGCGGGATTTCAGCCCCTGCATTGCCGCGCTGCACGCGCATAAGGCAATTGCGATCATGGCGGCGGATATTCTGGCGCTTTGCCTGCTGAAATCCCCCGGCGAGATGGGGGCGGATATCGCCATTGGCACAACCCAGCGCTTTGGGGTGCCAATGGGTTACGGCGGCCCGCATGCCGCTTATATGGCCAGCACCGACAAGCTGAAACGCGCGATGCCGGGGCGGATCATCGGGGTTTCGGTGGATGCGCGCGGCAACAAGGCCTACCGGCTGGCGCTGCAAACCCGCGAGCAGCATATCCGCCGTGAAAAGGCCAATTCCAATGTCTGCACCGCGCAGGCCCTGCTGGCGGTGATGGCCTCGATGTATGCGGTGTTTTATGGCCCGGCCGGGCTGAAGGCGATCGCGCAATCGGTGCATCGCAAAACCTCGCGCCTGGCCAAGGGGCTGGAGAGCCTTGGTTACAAGATCGAACCCGAGGTGTTTTTTGATACGATCACGGTAAAGGTCGATGCGCTGCAAGGGGTGATTCTGGCGGCGGCGGTGCAAGAAGGGATCAACCTGCGCAAGGTTGGCAAGGACCGGATCGGCATCAGCCTTGACGAGCAGACCTACCCGGAAACCATCGAGGCCGTCTGGCGCGCCTTTGGTGGTGACTTGAAGGATGACAGCAGCAAACACCGCGAATACCGCCTGCCCGAGGACCTGCTGCGCAGCGACGAATATCTCAGCCATCCGATCTTCCACATGAACCGCTCGGAAGCGGAGATGACCCGCTATATGCGCCGCCTGGCCGACCGTGATCTGGCGCTGGACCGCGCGATGATCCCGCTTGGCTCCTGCACGATGAAGCTTAACGCCACCGCCGAGATGATCCCGCTGACATGGCCGGAAATCGCCAACCTGCACCCTTATGTGCCGCTCGATCAGGCCAGGGGTTATAGCGAGCTGACCGAGCAGCTCAAAGCCCAGCTTTGCGAGATCACCGGCTATGACGCCATGTCGCTACAGCCCAATTCCGGCGCGCAAGGGGAATATGCCGGGCTGCTGACCATTCGCAATTACCACCTTTCGCGCGGGGAGGGCGGGCGCAATATCTGCCTGATTCCGGTTTCGGCCCATGGCACCAACCCGGCCAGCGCCCATATGGTCGGCTGGGATGTGGTGGTGGTGAAATCAGCCGAAAACGGCGATATCGATCTGGAGGATTTCCGCGCCAAGGCCGAAGCGGCGGGCGACAGGCTGGCGGGCTGCATGATCACCTACCCCTCCACCCACGGGGTGTTTGAAAAAACCGTGCGCGAGGTTTGCGAGATCACCCACGCCCATGGCGGGCAGGTCTATATTGATGGCGCTAATTTGAACGCCATGGTCGGGCTGGTGCAGCCCGGCAGGATCGGCGGCGATGTCAGCCACCTCAACCTGCACAAAACCTTCGCCATCCCGCATGGGGGCGGCGGGCCGGGCATGGGGCCGATCGGTGTTGGCAAACATCTCGAACCCTTCCTGCCCGGCAACCCCGAAGGTGGCGGCATCGGCCCGGTATCTGCCGCGCCGATGGGCAGCGCTTCGATACTGGTGATCTCCTGGGCCTATATCCTGCTGATGGGCGGCAGCGGCATGGCCCAGGCCACCAAAGTGGCAATTCTCAACGCCAATTACATCGCCAAACGGCTTGAGGGCGCTTATGATGTGCTGTTCAAATCCGAGATCGGCCGGGTGGCGCATGAGTGCATTTTGGACACCCGCCCATTGGCCGAAAGCGCCGGGGTGACGGTGGATGACATTGCCAAACGGCTGATGGATAGCGGCTTTCACGCCCCGACCATGAGCTGGCCTGTGCCCGGCACCCTGATGGTGGAGCCAACGGAGAGCGAGCCAAAAGCCGAGCTGGACCGCTTTATCGACGCCATGCTGGCGATCCGGGCCGAGGCTGGCGAAATCGAGGCCGGCAATATCGCTTACGCCGACAGCCCGCTGCACCACGCCCCGCATACGGTGGAAGATCTGGTTGGCGACTGGGCGCGCAAATACTCGCGCGAGCAGGCCTGCTTTCCGCCCGGTGCGTTTCGGGTGGATAAATACTGGCCGCCGGTCAACCGGGTTGATAACGCTTATGGGGACCGAAATCTGGTCTGCACCTGCCCGCCTTTGAGCGATTATCTGGCGTAAACCCTGCCGCGCCAGAGCGGTGGCGCGGCTTTTTACTTAATTTCCTGTGCATTTCCCTCGTCAATTCTTGACGTTTTCGCTATTTTAGTATTCAATAATTCTAATATTATAGCGCTAGGGATCAAAACGGGAGTAAGAATCATGGCAGACGGAGATTTTGGCAACGCGAAAAGCATGTCGATCATTGTGACCAAAGGGTCGCTGGACTGGGCCTATCCGCCCTTTATTCTTGGCACCACCGCCGCGGCGATGGATCTGGACGTGACCATGTTTTTTACCTTCTATGGCCTGCCCCTGCTCAATAAAAAGCTTGATCTCAAAATGACCACCCTTGGCAACCCGGCGATGAAAATGCCAATGGCGGGTATGCATATCGGCATGCCCAATATCGTCTCGGCCCTGCCGGGGGTTGATCGTGGTGCGACCATCATGATGAAAAACCTGTTCAAGAAAAAAGGTGTGGCCTCGATCGAGGATCTGCGCGAGGCGGCCGTCGAATCAGATGTGCGCATGATCGCCTGCCAGATGACGCTGGACCTGTTCGAGATGGACCGCAAAGACATGATCGACGGTATCGAGCTGGGCGGCGCGGCCACCTATATCGATGTCGCCACCAAATCCGACATTAACCTGTTTATCTAACCTATCAAGAAAGGCTCACCAAAATGGCTGACCAAACGCTCAATGCAGAGGGGCTGAACTGCCCGCTGCCAATCATCAAAGCAAAAAAGGCGCTGAAAGGCATGGAGGCCGGCAAGGTGCTTGAAATCCGCTCGACTGACCCCGGCTCGGTAGCTGATTTTGCCGCTTTCTGCTCGCAAACCGGCAATGAGCTGCTCAGTTCAAACACCGAGGGTAATGTCTATCTTTTCGAGATCAAAAAGAGCTGATCGGGCAAACCCACTATCAAAGCCCCGCCTTTTGACGGGGCTTTTTTTATGTTTTCGCGCGGATATGCTCAACAAAGCGCTGCGCCCACGGGCTGGCCCCGCCATGGCGCAAATGGCAAAACCCCGCCAGCATGTTTTGGCTCAGCACCCCGTCATGCCTGCCATCTATTCCGTGGCCGCGCAGCACCTTATAGGCAAAGCGGGTATCCCTGGGCAGGTTATCC
>WFQA01000223.1 GCA_015487255.1 Paracoccaceae bacterium
CGCCGCCTCGGGGCGCAAGCGGTGATCCACGGTTGCGACCTTCAGATCATATCCGGCCCGGTGCAGCAACAGCAGCAGCGCCACTGAATCTCCGCCACCGGATACCGCCACGCCCAGCGGCGCATCCGGCAAGGCACCCAGCTTGATCACGGGCAGGCCATCACCTCACGTTGCTCGATTATATCCCGCGCCAGATCGGGGTCGATTTCGGTATAGCGGATCTGGATCTCGGAAAGGGTAAGGCAGGCCTGATCCCCCTGCCCCAGCTCAAACAGGCTCAGGGAAAGCCCGAAAAGCGACAGCGGTGCAAACGGGCTGTCAGGCGCGCCGCTAAAACCGCTGAGGTAAGAGCGCGCGGCATTCTGGAAATCTCCGGCCAGGGCCAGCGCCTCGCCTTGCAGGTAGCGCGCTTCAGAGGTCAGCGGACCATCGGGGTAATTATTGAGAAAACTGGCCAAAAGCGCAGCGGCGCCGGCACCATCCCCCGCTTCCAGCGCTTTTTTGGCATCCGTGAAGGCGCGGCGCTCGGCGGTGATGGTCTCGCTCTCATTCTCGCCCCCACCCAAAGGCACGGGGGGGCCGGTCAGGGTCGGGTCGCCGCCCTCCAGCTCGGTGAGGCGAAACTCGATGTCGCCAATGCGCCTTGTGCCATCCTCGATCACCTGTTCGATCTTGATCTCCAGCGCCTGCACCCGGCCAAGGGCGGCGCTCAGGTCAGCACTTATTTCGCCGATCCGCAGCAAAGCGCTGGCGGCATCGCGGGTGGTCAGTTCGGTGTTGCCGGTGGCCTGCATCTCGGCGCGCAGCTCTTCCAGCTGCGCGCTCAAAAAGGCCAGATCACCGCGAATATCCGCCAGCGTCATTTCCTGCGCCTGCACCGGCGCGGCCAGCAGCGCTGAAAACCCCATCAGCACAACCACATTGTAAAAACGCTTCAACATCGCACTTCCTAACCCTTTGGGGAAAAGCCCCCATTCAAACTATACGTTGCCCATCCCGCCGGCAACAACCGTCACCGCCCGGCGGTTTTCGGACCAGCACACTTCGGTCGAACAGGCACGCAGGGGCCGCTCCTTGCCATAAGGAATAACCGAGGTGATCCGGTTTTCCGCCAGCCCCTGGCTGATCAGATAAAGCTTGACCGCAACCGCGCGCCGGTTTGAAAGCGAAACATTATATTCCCTTGTGCCACGCTCATCTGCATGGCCCTCGATCACCACCATGCGCTCGGGGTAGCGGTTGAGCCAGGCCACCTGCGCATCCAGTATCGCCTTGGCTTCATCGGTCAGGGTGTTTTGGTTAACCACAAACAGCACCGTATCACCGATCTGGGTGTTGAAATACTCCAGCGAGCTTTCCTCGATAGCGCGGTCCGGGGTCTGCCCGGCATTGCCGCCGCCAAAAATATTCGTGCCTTCGCAAGCGCCCAGGAAGGTCAGGGTTGCCAGTAAAATTCCGGTTTTTTTCAAGTTCATTTTTTCATCCTCTGCTCAAATGTGCCCAAACGGGCTTAGCGCAATACCCCTGACCAGTCCGGGTCAGATGCAAAGCTTGGCGTATCAACACGGCGCAAATTCCGCCCGGTCAGGTCCACCGAATAAATCTGCGGCGCGCCACTGGCCCCGGCGGTTTCTCTAAAAAACATCAGCACCCGGCCATTGGGTGACCATGTCGGGGCTTCATCGATAAAAGACGCGGTCAGCAGGTTCTCGCGCGAGCCGTCAACCCGCATCACCCCGATATGAAACCGCCCGCGCCGGATTTTGGTAAAGGCGATCATATCGCCACGCGGCGACCATACCGGCGTGCCATAAGAGCCGCCCTCGCGGCTGATCCGCCGCGCTTCGCCACCGCCGGCGGGCATCACATAAAGCTGCTGTGAGCCGCCACGGTCCGAGGCGAAAACGATCTGGCTGCCATCGGGTGAATAGCTTGGCGTGGTGTCAATACCGCCGGAATTGGTAAGCCGCGTGCGGGTGCGGGTGCTCAGATCCACCTCATAAATATCGGTATTGCTGCCCTCGATGATCGACATCACCACCTTGGTGCCATCGGGCGAAAACCGGGGGGCGGTGGCCATGTTGGTGGCGTCATCCAGCAGTTGCGAGCGCTGCCCGCTCTCGACATTGAGCAAAAACACCTGCGGCAGGCCGCTTTCATAGCTGGTATAGATGACCTCCCGCGTATTGGGGGCAAAGCGCGGGGCCAGCACGATGGAGTTATCATCGGTCAGGTATTGCAGATTTGCCCCGTCATAATCCATCACCGCCAGGCGCTTGCGACGGTCATTTTTCGGGCCGGTTTCGGAAACAAAGGCAATCCGGCTGTCAAAATAGCCAGCCTCGCCGGTGATCCGGCTGTAAATCGTATCGGCCACCTTATGGGCCATACGCCGCCAGCTTTCCTGCGTGCCGACATATTGCACACCGTCGCCGATCGGGGTTTGGGCAAATACATCAAACAGCCGGAATTTAACCACCAGCCGCCCACCGGCCCCGGTGCTGACCGAGCCGGTCACCAGGGCTTGCGCATTCACCACGCTCCAGTCCGAGAAAACCGGCTGGGCGTTGAAATTGGTCACCGAGCCAATAAAGGCGGTGCCGGGAATTTCGCGAAACAAGCCGGTGCTGGCAAGGTCGGCCATAATCACCTGCGCGATATCCCCCGCCAGCCGCCGCGCCCCCGGCGTTTCAGGGATAAAATCCGGCACGGCAACCGGAATTGGCTCGATCACCCCGCCGTCAATGTCGATCTCGATGGTCGGGCGCTCCTGCGCGCTGGCCAATCCGGCCAGCATTACCAGCATCGCGCTCAATATTATTTTCAAATGGTTCATCGTATTATCCCTCAATTGAACCCTATTTCGCCCGAAGCGGGGTCAAAACGCAAGAGCAGCCGCACACCACCCGGAAATTTCCCCGCAGGAAGCGGAATTTCGCCGGCTCGGAACACCGCCCGCCGCGCCGCCTGATAAGCGACATCAAACAAGCCGCTCGGGTTGGCAGGCTCCAGCGGGGTCACGCTTTCAATCGCGCCACTGGCGCTGACCTCAACCGTGATCCGCACCACATATTGCTCGAAATTCTCCTGCCCGATGATATTGCCCTTGTTCCACATCGGCGAGACCACATCGGCGATTGCCGATTTTTCCGGCCCGCTGAGATCGGCCACCACCGGCGGCGTGCTCTGGCTGGCGGCTTGCTGCTCTTGCTCAATGGCGGCGGCAACTGCATCGGTAATATCCGGCTGCGCGGCCTCTGGCTGCGTGAGCGTTAGCTGGCGCGGGCGGCGTGGCGGGCGGGTGGCCACTTGCGGCGCTGCGGCGGATATCTCCACATCCCGCTGGCCTTCGGGGGTGATCTCGGTGGTCGCCTCAAGCGGGGCGGCGGCCTCTGCCGGGGTTTCCTGCACCGTTTCAGCCGGGCCATCGGCCACTTCGGGGGTGGCCTCAGGGGCGGGCTGGGC
>WFQA01000224.1 GCA_015487255.1 Paracoccaceae bacterium
ACCTCTAACAATAAAGCAGCGGATATCCTCCGCCCCAGCAAGGAGAATGTATTTTGACCACTATAGCAATCATCGGCGGCACCGGCCCGCAGGGGCAAGGCTTGGCGCTACGGTTTGCGCGCGCCGGTGTGAGGGTGGCTCTAGGCTCAAGAGACGGGGCGCGCGCCACCGAGATCGTGGCAGGGCTGAACGCCAAGCTGGGCACAGCGCTGATCGAGGGGTTTGATAATGCCGGCGCGGTGGCGGCAGCTGATGAAATGGTCATCCTCGCCGTGCCCTATTCCGGCCATGACGCCACGTTGCTGGCGCTGAAAGATTCGCTCACCGGCAAGATCCTTGTCGATATCGTGGTGCCGCTTTCCCCCAATGACCCAAAGCTGGTGGAGATGCCGCCGGAAGGCTCTGCCACCGAGGCCGCCCAGGCGCTGCTGGGGCCGGAAATTCCGGTGATCGGCGCGCTGCATAATGTTTCGGCCCACACGCTGAATGACCTGAAAACCCCGATCAACTGCGATATTCTGGTTTGCGGCAACCGGCTGGAGGCGCGCAAAAAGGTGATGGCGCTTATCGGGCAACTCGGGGTCACCGCCTATAATGCCGGTGGCGCGCAGGCGGCGCGCTGTATCGAGGCCTTCACCCCGATCCTCATTCGGCTCAATATTTCAAAGGCAGTGCCTTTTTCACATGCGGGGCTCAAGATCTGGGCACCCGACACTTAAACAGGGAGAAATACAATGGAATTCGGAATTACCTTCAAAGGCGTGGTCGAGCCAAAACGCGCCCGTGCGCTGGTGCGGCAAGCCGAAAATGCCGGTTTTGAATATTGCTGGTATTATGACAGCCACATCCTGTGGCGCGAAAGCTTTGTCGCGCTGGCAATGCTGATGGAACACACCACCACCATGCGCTTTGGCCCCCTGGTGACCAACCCCAACACCCGCGACTGGTCGGTGGCGGCCAGCCTGTTTGGCTCGCTGGCCAAGCAATCCGACGGCCGGTTTGATATCGGCCTCGGGCGGGGAGACAGCGCGGTGCGGGTGATGGGCAAAAAGCCCGCGCCATTGGCCCGGCTGGAGGAATTTGTCGATGTGGTCAAGGGCCTCGTTCGGGGGGAGGAAAAGCAATATGGAGATTGCCCGGCACCGGTGCAGTTCCCTTGGGCGACAGGCTATGAACTGCCGGTCTGGGTAGCGGCTTACGGGCCAAAGGCGCTCACTTCGGCGGGCAAGGTTGGTGATGGCCTCGTGCTGCAAATCGCCGAGCCTAAAATCGTCAAATGGCTGGCCGATCAGGCGATTGCCGCGGGCAATGCGGCGGGGCGGGATATGTCGGGCTACCGCGTGATGGCCGCTGCGCCGGCCTGGACCGGTCCAAAGGCGGAAGGCATCGCCGCCACCCGCTGGTTCCCGGCGATGGTTGGCAACCATGTGGCTGATATCGTTGAGAAATACGGATCTGACAGTGATATGGTCCCCGCCAGCCTGACCGCCTATATCGAGGATCGAAAGGGCTATGATTATTCCAAACACGGCCAGACCAGCAACCCTTACCTCGACTTTATCACCGATGATATTGTGGACAGTTTCGCCGTGCTCGGCAGCCCCGATGAACACATCGCCAAGCTGCGGGAGCTGGAGGCGGCGGGAGTAACCCAGTTCAACATCTATCTCGATAATGGCGACGAGGAGCGGATTATCGCGGATTATGCCAACAAGATCATCCCCGCCTTTCGCTAGGCCGTAGGGTGCGTGGTCTCCACGCACCTTCTTCTGCGGTTCACGCAAAGACGGTTTCACAAAACGGAGACCAGCATGCATGTCCAACCCAAGCCGATCAAAAAATACCCGCTTTTCATCCGCGCCTTTTTTGCCAAGCAAAAGCGCACCTACGGCGAGGTGCTGCTGCCCGGCCTGCTCTGGGGCCGCTCCAAATGGGTATTTGCCAGCGTGGCTCTTCTTTATGGCGCGCTCAACCGCAAGCGCTCGCCGCTGAGTGGCGAATTGCGCTCGATGGTCACGGTGCGGGTATCGCAAATAAACCATTGTGCGTTTTGCGTGGATATCAATGCCGCCACCTTGCAAAAACGCGGCGCCAGCGAGGCCAAAATGCTGGCGCTGCGTGATTGGCGCAACAGTGAGCAATTTGATGATCTCGAGCGGGCGGTGCTGGATTATACCGAGGCGGTCACTTATACCGACGGCGAAATCACCGAGGCGATGATGGCCGCGCTGCGCCGGCATTTTGATGATGACGGCATTGTCGAGCTGACCGGCATGATCGCCTTTCAAAACATGTCGAGCAAGTTCAACGCGGCACTTGATATCCCGCCACAGGGGTTTTGCGAAGTGCCGGGGATGCGGCCCGGGCAATAAAGGCGTGGCGCAACTTATCGTGATAGCGGGTGCACGGGGCGCGCGGGTGGTTTATGTTGAGGGGCAATGAGGAGAAATATCATGTGGAATGAACGGTTTTCCGCCCCCGGCTATCTGTTTGGCACCGAGCCGGCGCAGTTTTTGCTGGAGCATCAAAGCTACTTCAAACCGGGCAAAACCGCGCTGGTGGTGGCGGATGGCGAGGGGCGAAACTCGGTCTTTATGGCCGGGCTGGGGGTTGATGTCACCGCGATGGACAGCTCTGACGTGGCGGTGGAAAAAGCCCGCGCACTGGCGCTGGCAAAAAAGGTGGAGGTGGATTTCAACCTGTCTGACATTGCGAAATGGGACTGGGGGGCAAAAACCTATGATCTGGTGGTCGGGGTTTTCATCCAGTTCACCGGGCCAGAGGCGCGGGTGGCGCAGTTTGAGGGCATGAAGCGGGCGGTGAAGCCGGGGGGCATTTTAATGCTGCATGGCTACACGCCAAAACAGCTTGAATTCGGCACCGGCGGGCCGCCCTTTGTCGAAAACCTCTATACCGAGGACATACTGCGCGCGGCATTTGACGATTTTGAAATCGCCAGGCTGCGCAGCTATGAGCGCGAGATTGACGAGGGCGAAGGGCATTCGGGCATGTCTGCCCTGATTGACCTGATCGCGCTAAAACCGTGACAGGCTAAATCAAAATCACCTGAGTGCCGACTTTGGTCAGCTCAAACAGCTCTTCGATATCCTCGTTATATAGCCCGATACAGCCGTTGGAGGCCTGCCGGCCAATCTTCCGGGTGTCGTTGGTGCCGTGAATGCGGTAATATTGCCAGCTCAGATAAAGCGCGCGGGTGCCCAGCGGGTTTTGCGGGCCGGGGCCAACATAGCGCGGCAGGTCCGGGTCGCGCTTCAGCATATTCGGGGTCGGGCGCCACTCTGGCCCGTTGACCTTGCGCACAATACGGGTGCGGCCACGGCGGGTCAGCTCTTCTGTCAGCGGCACGGAGGTGGGGTAAACCTTGTAAATCTCGCCATCTTCGGACCAAAAATGCAGCACCCGCTCGATAGTGTCTGACACAATCACCCCGTTGCGGCGATTGTCAAAATAATCCTGCCAGCGCTTGGTTGAGTAACCGGCGGAGACATATTGCGGGGTAATGGGCGGGGTGGGCTGCATTTCCTGCGCCCGCAAAATCGCGGGTGAAAGCAGGGGGGACGCCACGCCAAGCGCTGCCAGATTTTTGCCAAACTGGCGGCGGGTGAGGTTTTTGCGTTGATCGGCCATGGTTCATACTCGCTCTAATTACGACCAGTGCACAATAATGCGCAAAACCGCCGATTGCAATTCACAACCCTGTCAGTTTGCCCGAAGCCGTTTGAAACCGGGCTGGAAACAGGTTATGAGGCTTCTGCTATAAGGGAGTTTTATAATGGTTCGTCTGGTTTTCGTTTTTCTGATCGCAACATTCGGCCTGTCCGCCTGTGTTTCCACCCTTGATGGCAGGGCCACGCTGATTTCCCCGCGTGAGGCTGATGCCATCAGGCTGACCCAGCTTGATCTGGTCAATGCGGTGCGCGCCCAGGTGGGGGCACCGCCGGTAACCCTTTCGGCCGAGCTGACTTCCGCCGCCGCCACCCATGCCCGTGATATGGCCGCGCAACTGCGTGCCTGGAATTTTGGCTCGGACCGCTCCTCACCACAAACCCGCGCCGAGCGGGCGGGGTTTGTTGGCATTGTCACCAGTGAAAACGTGGCCGAGACCTTTTTGAACAATGTCGAGATCTTTCAGGCATGGGTGGCCGACCCGCGCGCACGCGAAGCCATGCAAGACCCAAGCGCCACCCATATGGGGCTGGGCTGGTATCAGGAAGCAAATGGCAAGCTCTGGTGGGTGATGGATATGGGCGCGGCTGCCCCGGCGGCGCAGCTCGCTATGGCTGAATCACAATAAGCACCCCGTCGGGCACCAGCTGCCAGATTTCCTCGATCTCGCGATCGGAAACCGCGATGCAGCCCGCTGTCCAGTCATTATTCTGGTTGCGTTTGCCCTGCCCGCCATGGATGAATATATCTCCGCCCGGATCGCGGCCATCGGCGCGCGCGGCGGCGATCTGGTTCGGGTCGGGGTAGGAAATACCAAGGCTGAGGTGAAACCGGCTGTTGGGATTGCGGCGGTTGATATAATAACTGCCCTCGGGGGTGCGCCCATCGCCCTCAAATGCCTTATCACCCTCGGGCGCCCAGCCAAGGCCGATCTTGTAATCACGAAACGGCTGCCCCTCGTGATAAAGGTAAAGCCGCCGGCTGCCCTTGAACACCACAACCATATCCGCCTGCCCCGAAGCGGCCATCGCCGGTCTGGCAATACCGGTTGCGGCGGCCATCGCCATAATCTTTCTACGAGTAAATCTCATCTATTGCCTTTGCCCTGCCCGGTATATCTGCTTTCCAGGCTAACCCGGCATACTATGAATAGCAATTATGGGCTTTGCGGTTTTGCGCGCCACCCCGGCCAGGCGGGGCGGCGCGCATTTGCTATTTCAGAATAATCTCCGGCCCCATCATCGCATTGGGCAATACGGTGGAGATAAACGGAATATAGGTCACCATAATCAGGAAGACAAACAGGATGCCGAGCCATGGCAGGGCGGCGCGCACCACCCGCATCATCGGCATTTTCGCCACGCCCGAGGTCACAAACAGGTTCAGCCCCACCGGCGGTGTGATCATACCGATCTCCATATTCACCACCATGATGATGCCAAGGTGGATCGGGTCGATCCCCAGCTCGATGGCAATGGGAAACACCAGCGGTGCCACAATCACGATCAGCCCTGACGGCTCCATGAACTGCCCGCCGATCAGCAGGATGATATTGACAATCACCAGGAACATGATCGCACCAAAACCGACGCTGAGCATGGCTGTGGCGATCTGCTGCGGGATCTGCTCTTCGGTCAGCACATGGGCCAGCAGCAGCGCGTTGGCAATGATGAACATCAGGGTGACGGTCAGCTTGCCAGCCTCAAACAGGGTGTTTTTGGTATCGCGGTTCACCAGGGTCGGCAAAGCATAGATTACGATCTCCCCCACCCCGCGCAGCAGGCTTTTGCCACCGTCGATCACGGTCTCGGCGTAGCCGCCATTGACCTCGATCAGCCGGTTGGAGGCGGCGCGCAGTGAAAAGATGAACAATGTGGCCATCAGCACAAACCCGCCCAGCACAAAACCGGTATAAAACACCGGCCACAGCCAATATACCGCAAACTGCCCGGCAGTGGCGGCAAGGCCCCGCTCCGGGTGGGAACTGACAAACATCGCCTCGACAGCGTTCCAGGACGAGGTAAAGCTGACCATCAATATCAGCGCGGCGGGCAGCACGCCCAGTATCAGCATATAGACCAGCACCGCCTGGCCGGAGAGGTTGGGCCGGTGGCGGAATATCCAGCCAAGGGTAAAGGCCATGACCGAAAAGCCCAGCGCCAGGGTGAGGGCGATCCAGGTTTCGATCCCGATCAGTTTGGCCAGCGTGTAATAGCTGACAAAGGCAAAGAAGGAAAAGGTCCACATCCGCAAGCCAAGCTGGGCGGTTGATACCTTTTCAGGCGCGATCCATGGCCGGTTTTTCAATGGGCCCATATCGCGATAGATAAACACCGCCACGATAAAGGCATAAACCGACGCCACCGCCGCCGCCTCGGTCGGGGTGAAGATGCCGCCATAGATGCCGCCCAGAATGATCACCATCAGGAACAGGCCAAAGGCCGCATCGAGCATGGATTCGGCCACCTCGCCCCAGCCTTTCCACTCGCCTTTGGGCAGGTTTTTTATCCGCGCCACCACATAGATGCCGACCATCAGCATGGTGCCCGCCAGCAGCCCCGGAATAACCCCGGCCAGAAACATCCGGCCCACGGACACATCGGTGGCCGAGGCATAAACCACCATCACGATCGAGGGCGGAATCAAGATGCCCAATGTGCCGGCCACGGCGATGATCCCGGCGGCGAAATCCTTGTCATAGCCCACCTGATGCATGCCGACGATGACAATCGAGCCGATGGCCACCACCGTTGCCGGGGAGGAGCCGGAAAGCGCGGCAAACATCATACAGGCCAGCACGCCGGCAATCGCCAGCCCGCCGCGCAAATGCCCCACCAATGCGATGGAAAACCGGATGATCCTTCGCGCTACCCCGCCGGTGCTCATAAAGCTTGAGGCCAGAATGAAAAACGGGATCGCCAGCAAGGTGTAATGGGCATACATCGCCTGGAACATCATCTGCCCCATCGAGGCCAGCGAGGCTTCCGAGAACATCAGTTGAAAAATGATCGAGCTGAGACCCAGCGAAATCGCGATTGGCACCCCGATCAGCAAAAACCCGATCACCATGCCAAAAAGAAAAATGATTTCCATGCCTTAAGTCTCCTGCTCGACTTTTTCAGCCGCTTCGTTCATTTCATCCTCAGCCTCGTGGCTGACAATAAGGGTGGCGCGGGTGCCTCGGGAAATACCAACAAAAACCTGCACAAGGCGATAGAGCAGCAAGGCCGCACCAAAGGGTAATATGGCATAGGGGATGAAGCGCGGCAGCTTGTTGTAGGCCTCGCCTTCATTGATCATCGGCTCGATAAAACGCAGCCAGTCAAACATCGGAATGCGGTCAACCTCATACCAGCTGCGATAGCTGGTGGGGCGCATTTCCTCAAAACCGGTCGGGAACCACTTGCCCGTGGTGGCGGGCAGGTTGGCGAAATTGGCGTAATAATCCCAGCCCGCCTTCAGCAGCAACAAGGCATAGACGACCGAAGCCAGAGTGGCCAGCATCACCAGCTTGCGCCGCATCGCGGCCTGGAAAAGATTGGTCACCGAATCCACCCCGAGATGGGCGGTGATTTTAACACAATAGCTCATGCCGAAAAGCACCAGCCAGGCAAAGAGAATCGACGTGGCCTCCAGTCCCCAGATCAACCCGCCATTGATCCCCCAGACCTCTTTGACATAGGTGCCAAACCCGGTATTGGCAGTAAAGCGCAGCACTACATTGGTAAAGGTTATCAGGGTCATCAGGCCTAAAAGGATGGCGATAACCGTCTCCTCCAACCCGTCTATAATGCTTTTTCTGGATTTATCCTGCATGGTGCCTTCTCCTGACAGACTTGCGCCGCCAACCTTGTGGCCGGCGGCGCGATCATTTTAGTTGCGCGCGTTGATTTCCTGCGCGGCAGCGATATTGTCGGCACCAACATCGCCTTCAAACTGCGCCCAGACCGGCTTCATAGCGTCAACCCATGCCTGGCGTTGCTCGGGGGTCAGTGTGCGCACAACGCCACCGGCGTCAATGATGGCCTGCTTGGCTTCCTCGTTTACCGCAAAAGCCTCAGCGTTGCGGGTCACGGTCACTTCGCGCAAGATTTGCAGGAACTGGTCGCGGACTTCAGGCTCCAGCCCGTCGAGCCATTCGGTCGAGGTCACAACGAGGTAGTCAATGATACCGTGGTTGGTTTCGGTCACACCGTCCTGCACCTCGAAGAACTTCTTGCCATAGATGTTGGACCAGGTGTTTTCCTGCCCGTCAACCACGCCGGTTTGCAGCGCGCCGTAAACCTCGGAAAAGGCCATGGGTTGCGGAATCGCACCCAGCGCTTCCATCTGCGCCACCAGCACATCAGAGGTTTGCACGCGGAACTTCAGCCCCTCGGCATCAGTTGGCGCAATCAGAGGCACATTGGCCGAGAATTGCTTCATGCCATTGTGCCAGAACTCAAGCCCGATCAGCCCGCGGCGTACCATGGATTCCTTCATCGCCTGCCCTGCTTCGGAGCTTTGGAACTCGTCCACCGCCGCGATATTGTTGAACATGAACGGCAGATCGAAAATACGGAATTGGCGGGTGAAGGCCTCAAATTTGGAAAGGCTCGGCGCGGCCAGTTGCACATCGCCCTGCAGCATGGCTTCCAGCACCTGGTTATCGTTGTAAAGCGTGGAGTTGGGGTAGACCTCCATACAGGCCACGCCATCCATCTCGGCATTGACCCGCTCGGCCAGCAGGCTGGCGGCAATGCCTTTGGGGTGGCGGTCGGCATTGGTCACGTGGGCGAATTTGATAACAATCTCGCCTTCGTCACAGGCTTCTTGGGCAAATGTGGCATTTGCCGAAATCGTGGTCGCTGCTACTACGGCAGCCATAGTCAGAATACGCATGATGTTCCTCCCAGAACGGTTGATAGCCGCTTGCTGCGGCCTATGCGCCATTCAAGCACGAATCCGCTGGCTGGGAAGCAGCAATTTCACATATTTGTGATTTTTTAAGTTTTATGTAACCAAACGACTTGGGTTTGATCGAGAAACACCACAGCTTTTGCATTTGAACGCAGGTTGGAAATGTGCGGATTGGCGCACTTTATAAATCAGGAAGCAGCCCTCCTATTTCCACATTAATTTATGCGTATCAGTTTGATTTTGCACTAATATTCGATACATTCAAATAACTACTAACCTAGGTTAGTAGTTATCAGTTGGCAATGGTCAGGATTGCATTTCAAACAGCATGAGCATGTAGAGGAAGGCAGGCAAAATAGGAGGTCGGAATTGAGCCGCGCGGCTATATTAACCAGTGATCAACCAATGACCGGGCGCAAAATGTGCGCCATTCCGCACAGGTTTCAGTCATTTGTGCGGATTTCCGCACAAATCAGCGAAAGCTCTCGGGTTTGATTCCGTGGCGTTTGAGCTTGTCATAGAGGGTTTTGCGCGGCAGGTTCAAAGCACGGCATATTTCGGCGATTTTGCCGCTGTGCTGGCGCAGGCTTTGCTCGATCAGGTGTTTTTCAACCCGCGCCATTGCGCCGCTCAGGCTACTTTCCGCCACCGCGCCAGCCTGCTCCAGCCCCATGGCAAAGCGCTTGGCGTGGTTTTTAAGCTCGCGCGCATTGCCCGGCCAGCTATTGGCCAAAAGCCCGGCCAGTGGCGCTTGTGCCCTGGGCAGGCCCAGCTCGCCCTGGGCCTCGGCCAGAAAATGGCCAAACAGAACCCCGATATCCTCGGGCCGCTCGCGCAAAGGAGGGATATGGATGCGCGCCACTTCAAGGCGGAAAAAAAGATCGCGGCGAAAGCGCCCCGCCGCCACCATTTCGGGCAGGTTTTCGTGGCTGGCGGCCAGCACCCGGATATGCAGCCGCCTGGGCTGGCCCAGCCGGTCCTCCACCATGCGCTCTTCCAGAATGCGCAGCAGGTTCACCTGCTGGTCCAGCGGCATCGCCCCGATTTCATCCAGAAAAAGCGTGCCGCCATCCGCCCGTTCAAACGCGCCTTTGCGGGCTTTGTCACCAAACAGCACCGCTTGGGCCAGCCCGCCGGCCAGCATGCCGCAATTCACCGCCACAAAGGGGGCATTGCCGCTGGCAAGCTGGTGGATCACCTTTGCCGCCAGTTCCTTGCCCACGCCGGTTTCGCCGGTGATCAGCGCGTCAGACCCTGCGGCGGCCACCACCCGCAACTGGCGGCGCAGGTTCTGGCTGGCTTCTGACTGGCCAATCACCAGCCGCTCGGCGGCATCCTCGGCCTTGAGCCGCATCTTCAGCCTGCGGTTTTCCAGCGCGGTTTTGCGCAAAGCACAGGCCCGGGCGATCACCTCGCCCAGCCGCCCGCTGCCCACCGGCTTTTCCAGAAAGTTCAGCGCGCCCGCCTCCATGGCGCGCACCGCCATCGGCACATCACCCTCGCCGGTCATCAGCACCACCGGCAGGTCTTTATCCACCTGCGCGCAGCGCTCGAGCAGGGCAAACCCGTCTTTGCCCGGCATGCGCACATCGCTCAGCACCACACCGTTAAAATCGGGGGAGATATGGTCAACCGCCTCGATGAACGAACCAGCCAGAATCACCGGGTATCCGGCCAGCTCCAGGCTCTGGCCCAGCGCCTCGCGCACTTCGCGCTCGTCATCCACCAGTAAAATACTCAGGCTCATACAGGC
>WFQA01000225.1 GCA_015487255.1 Paracoccaceae bacterium
GGCTGGTGCCGGTGATGGACAGGCTCTGGGTTGAAGGCGCAAGTGAGCGCCGCCGCTTTCTGGATCGCATGGTGATGAGCTTCCACCCCAGCCATGCCGAGGCCACGCTTTCCTATGAAAAAGCCATGCGCGAGCGCAACCGCCTGCTAAAGGATCAGGTGCGGGATGGGGCATGGTATGATGCGCTGGAAATGCAAATGGCGACAAGCGGGGCAGAGATCGCCAGCAACCGCGCCGATGTGCTTGCCCGCCTGCAAATCGCGCAAGACGGGGCCAAAACCATTTTCCCCACCGCCGCACTGACCCTTATAAATGCAGAGCCTTCAACAGTAGCCGATTTGCGCGAAGCTTTCAGCGCGGGCCGGGAAAGGGACCTCAGCGCGGGGCGGAGCCTGAACGGCCCGCATCGGGTGGATCTGCAAGCGATTTATCAGGCCAAGGGGGTTGAGGCGCGCTCCTGCTCTACCGGCGAGCAAAAGGCGCTGCTGATCTCGCTGATTCTGGCCAATGCCCGCGCCCTGCGTGATGATTTTGGTGCCGCGCCAATTCTGTTGCTGGATGAGGTCACTGCCCATCTGGATGAAACGCGCCGCCATGCCCTGTTTGACGAGATCGAAGCGCTCAAGGCACAGGCATGGCTCACCGGCACCGGCCCCGAGCTTTTTGAAGCGCTGCAAGGCCGGGCGACAATCCTGAAGGTGACTGAATCCGAAAACGGCTCGCTGATTGGTTAAATGAGCGGCACCAGTGGCACGTTGAGGCAGCCCGAGAGCAGCGTTAAACTTGCAAAAATGAATATCAGCTTTACCATTGTATTCTCCAGTTCGGGCGGGTGATCCTGGCAGGTTATAGCAGCCTGCCGAGCAAAACAACTGGCGACCGACAATATAGGCAAGCTGCGACTTATAGAACGGGCAGCACCGTATAAAGGCAGCCCGAAAGCCCCACTGCCACTCCGGTCAACATTACGGCCCGCATGGCCCTTCTGGTATAAAAACGGTGCATTTCATATCTCCGGCAATATCCTGTTGGCTATCCTTCTTCCTGCAAACATACATCTTTCCCATGAGAAAATCCACGCTTTGCACTTGCGGGTTTTGTCTGCGCCTTTCCCAAATGCCTTAACCGCCAATACCTGATTTTTGCAAGAAAACCCAAACCAAGAAAGCCGCTATTTTCCGCCCGCAGGGCGTGACATTCCCGGTAAAATCCCATATATTGCGGGCAATTATCAAGGGATATACCAGATGTCAGACGAGCAGCAAATACCAGAAGAATATGGCGCTGATTCTATCAAGGTTCTCAAGGGCTTGGAGGCGGTTCGCAAGCGCCCCGGCATGTATATTGGCGATACGGATGATGGCTCCGGGTTGCACCATATGGTCTATGAGGTGGTCGATAACGGGATCGACGAAGCCCTGGCGGGCCATGCCGATACCGTGTCGGTCACCATCCATGCCGACGAGAGCGTTTCGGTAAAGGATAATGGCCGTGGCATCCCGGTGGGTATCCATGAGGAAGAAGGGGTTTCGGCGGCTGAGGTGATCATGACCCAGCTGCATGCCGGCGGCAAGTTTGACAGCAATTCCTACAAGGTTTCCGGCGGGTTGCACGGGGTTGGGGTCTCGGTGGTCAACGCATTGTCAGATTATCTCGAGCTGCGCATCTGGCGTGATGGCAAGGAGCATGTGGCGCGCTTTGAGCATGGCGATACGGTGGAGCACCTCAAAGTGGTGGGCGATACCGATGAAACCGGCACCGAAGTGCGGTTTTTGGCTTCGCTCGATACGTTTTCCAACCGTGAATTCAAGTTCGCCACGCTGGAGCATCGCTTGCGCGAGCTGGCCTTCCTCAACTCCGGCGTGCGCATCACCCTGCGCGATGAGCGCCCGGCCGAGCCGCTTGAGGTCGAGATGATCTATGAAGGCGGGGTGCGGGAATTTGTGCGCTATCTTGACCGCTCAAAAACCCCGGTCTTTGATCAGCCGATCTATATCGTGGGCGAGAGCAACGATATTACCGTTGAGGTCGCGATGTGGTGGAATGACAGCTACCATGAAAATGTCTTGCCCTTCACCAACAACATCCCGCAGCGCGATGGCGGGGCACACCTGGCCGGTTTTCGCGGCGCGCTCACCCGCACGATCAACGCTTACGCGGCCAGCAGTGGCATTGCCAAGAAAGAAAAGATCACCTTCACCGGCGATGATGCCCGCGAGGGGCTTACCGCCGTGCTTTCGGTCAAGGTGCCGGACCCGAAGTTCTCCTCCCAGACCAAAGACAAGCTGGTCAGCTCCGAGGTGCGCCCGGCGGTGGAAAGCCTGATGAACGAAAAGCTTTCCGAGTGGTTTGAGGAGCACCCGGCCGAGGCCAAGGTGGTTGTTTCCAAAATCGTTGAAGCCGCGATGGCGCGGGATGCGGCGCGCAAGGCGCGCGAACTGACAAGGCGCAAATCGGCGATGGATATCGCCAGCCTGCCCGGTAAACTGGCGGATTGTCAGGAGAAAGACCCCTCAAAATCGGAAATATTCCTGGTGGAGGGTGATTCCGCTGGCGGCTCGGCCAAGCAGGGGCGCTCGCGGCATAATCAGGCGGTGCTGCCGCTGAAGGGCAAGATCCTCAACGTGGAGCGGGCGCGGTTTGACCGCATGCTCAGCTCGCAGGAAATCGGCACCCTGATCACCGCCCTTGGCACCGGCATTGGCCGCGACGAGTTCAACATTGAAAAACTGCGCTACCACAAAGTGGTGATCATGACCGATGCCGATGTTGACGGTGCCCATATCCGCACCTTGCTGCTCACCTTCTTTTTCCGGCAGATGCCCGAGTTGATCGAGGGCGGCTATCTCTATATCGCCCAGCCGCCGCTTTACAAGGTTTCGCGCGGGAAATCAGAGGTTTACCTGAAGGATGAAAGCTCGCTGGAGGCGTATCTGATCGAGCAGGGGCTGGGGGATACCGTGCTGCGGCTTGGCAATGGCTCTGAAATCGCCGGGGCTGATCTGAAGCGGGTGGTGGAAGAGGCGCGGCTGGTGCGCACCATTCTCAACGCTTTCCCGACCAACTATTCCCGGCGCATTCTGGAGCACACCGCCATTGCCGGCACCCTGCTTGAGGGCGTGCTTGATAACAACCCGCAAGGCGCGGCGGATGTGGTGGCCACACGGCTTGATCTGGTTTCGACCGAGTTTGAGCGCGGCTGGCAGGGGCGGCCGACGCAAAATGGCGGGCTGCGGCTTTCACGCATCCTGCGCGGGGTGGAAGAGGTGCAGGTGCTCGATGGCCACGCGCTGCGCTCGGCCGAGGCCCGCAAATTGGCCAAGCTGACCGGCAATCTGCAAGAGGTCTATAAATCTACCGCTAAATTGGTGCGCAAAGACCGCGAGATCATCATCAATGCCCCGTCAGAGCTGCTTGAAGCGGTGATGTTTGAGGGCGAAAAGGGGCTTTCCCTGCAACGCTACAAAGGCTTGGGAGAGATGAACCCCGGCCAGCTTTGGGAAACCACGCTCGACCCCGAAGCGCGCACCCTGCTTCAGGTGCGGGTCAATGACCTTGCCGAGGCCGATGACCTGTTCACCAAGCTGATGGGAGATGTCGTGGAGCCGCGCCGCGCGTTCATTCAGGAAAATGCGCTGAGCGTGGCCAATTTGGATTTTTAAGTTAAAACATGTTGCATATTTCATGATTTTGCAACATGTTATGGGCACATGTTATAAAAATCCGAGTTTTGAATCATGTTCACATGTTAGAGCCAACCTATTGCCTGCCAGATCTTGCACAAATTACTGATGTTGAAACTATTGCAGTTTTGCGCGCCCTGAAGGATTCCCATCGGTATTTGGCAGAACTGAAAGGGCGGTCAGGGCAAATACCCAACCAAGGCATATTAATAGATACATTATCGCTTCAAGAAGCAAAAGCCAGCTCGGAGGTGGAAAACATCATCACCACGCAAGACGAGCTTTTTAAGGCCGCGTCATCATCTGGGTTGATCTCGGCGAATGCCAAAGAGGTAGCCAATTATGCTGATGCTCTAAAATTCGGCTTTGATCAGCTCGGGAAAAGTGATGGATTGATCACCAACAATACCGTTATCGGCATGTTTCAGAAATTGAAGGATACAAATGCCAAGTTTAGGGTGACCCCGGGCACAGCCCTAAAAAACGAATCTGATGGCAATATTGTCTATGTGCCACCCCAAGATGCAAACAAGATTGCGGCCCATATGAACCTGTTGGAAGCCTATATAAATACCCCCGAAATATCCCGGCTTGACCCGTTGGTGAAGATGGCGCTCATCCATCATCAGTTTGAAAGTATCCATCCATTTAGCGATGGCAACGGAAGGATTGGTCGTATTCTCAATGTTTTATATTTAACCCAACAAGGGTTGCTGGAGACCCCAGTCTTGTATTTAAGCCGGTTTATTACCCAAAATAAGGAGCAATATTACCATCTATTGCAGGAAACCCGGGATAAGCAGGAATGGGAACCCTGGATATTGTTCATGTTAAGAGCAGTTAAGGAAACCTCGGAGCAGACAATTTGGCTTATTGGTGAGATTAAAAAAATTATGGCTGAATTAAAATACCACCTGCGAAGCGACCATTCGACGCTTTATTCACAAGATTTGATCAACAATATGTTCCGCCACCCCTATACAAGAATCGAATACGTCATGGATGAGGTTGGTGTTGGGCGGCAAACCGCGGCTCGCTATCTGGATAGGCTGGCAAATGCTGGAATTTTAGAGAAAACCAAACAAGGCAAAAACAACTATTACATAAATACACCACTGGTAAATCTATTGATAAAGGGGTTTGGAGCTTAACCCGCCTTAACCCGCTCACCAAATATTGCCGAGCCGACCCTGATATGGGTGGCCCCCAACGCAATGGCGCTTTCAAAATCACTGCTCATGCCCATGGAGAGGCCTTTCAGCCCGTTGCGCTTGGCCATTTTGGCCAGCAGGGCAAAATGCAGGCTTGGCTCCTCATCCACCGGTGGAATGCACATCAGGCCGTTGATTTTCAGATCAAGCCCAAGGCATTGTTTGATAAAGTGATCGACCTCTGAGGGTGAAACCCCGGCCTTTTGTGGCTCCTCGCCGGTGTTGACCTGAATAAACAGCTCAGGGCAAAAGCCGCGCGCCTGCACCTCGCTGGCCAGTTTGCGCGCCAGCTTTTCGCGGTCCAGCGTGTGGATAGCGTCAAACAGGTCCAGCGCCGGTTTTATTTTATTGCTTTGCAGCGGGCCGATCAAATGCAGCTCAACCCCCTCAAACCGTGCTTTAAAGCCGGGCCATTTGCCCTGCGCCTCCTGCACCTTGTTTTCACCAAATATCCGCTGGCCTTCGTTCAACGCCATCTCCACCCGCGTATCGGGCTGCATTTTGGAAACCGCGATCAGTTTCACCTCCTGCGGGCTGCGCCCTACCTTTTGGCAGGCGTTATTTATACGGGAATGGATATCGGCTAAGGGCATGGGTTTCTCCGGCTTTGAGCCTCCTTGACTACCGCCAAAATGCCTGCCCTTCAAGCCAAAGAAAAAGGGCGAGCCGTTTGGCCCGCCCCTTCTATCTGCGATAATCTGCCAGGATTAGAATTCAGCAGAGAACCAAACGGAGATACCGTCTTTGAAGTCTTCCGGGCCGTGGTCAGCGCCAGTGGTATCTGCATAAGATGCACCAACAGCCGCGCCTTCAGCGATTGTCATGATCGCACCAACATAAAAGCTGTCAGCCTGATCGTAACCAGCATAAGCGGTTACGGTGTCAGAAACAGCCATGTCCAGATCAACGCCGAAGTTGGAAGCACCGCCAGCGTCAGCGTCCCAGTATGCGCCAACATTCACGCTACCAAAGGATGCGTCGGCGGAAACGCCGTATGCATCGTCAGTGCCGGTGTTCATGGCATAATAAGCAGCCAGTTCAACGGAACCAAGGGTTGCGCCTACACCAAGACCAACCGAGTTGTCAACGCCATCAGTCTGGTAAGCCAGATCAAGGTCGATCGAACCAAGCGAAGTGCCAACATTTACGCCGACTTCGCCGCCGTCATCATAACCGATGCCGAAGTCAACCGCACCAAAGGAGCCGGAAGCACCAACGGAAAGCGTATCAATCGGGCCACCGAACTGGTCATTGGTAGCAACACCGGAAACGGCTACAGCGATGTCGCCAAAGGTCGCGTCAAGGCGAACCA
>WFQA01000226.1 GCA_015487255.1 Paracoccaceae bacterium
GATAAGTTCAAGCTGGTGTTTTTCAACGGCGCGGAAAAGCCCGGCATCCGGCTGGGTGAAAAGGCGGTGAAGGGCCTGCTTTCCAAAATGAAAAAGCGCAATATTGCCACCCATCTCGGGGCCAAGCCGATCCGGATCGAGGCTGACAAGGTGGTGACCGAGCGCGAGGAAATTCCGGCTGATCTGGTATTGATGATGCCCGGCCTGACCGGCCCGCTCTGGCTAGACAATACCGAGCTGCCGCGCTCCCCCGGCGGCTTTGTGCAGGGGGATGAAAAATGCCGCGTGGTCGGCTGGGAGAAGACCTATGTGGTGGGTGATACCGGCTCTTTCCCCGGCCCGGACTGGCTGGCCAAACAGGCGCATCAGGCTGATCTGCAGGCCGAAGCGGCGGCGGCCAATATCGTGGAAGAGATGCAAGGCAAGGCGCCAAGCCATAATTTCAAGGCCGAGCTTATTTGCATTGTTGATACGCTGGATAGCGGCATTGTGGTCTATCGCAATGAAAAACGCAGCTTTTTCATGCCGGCGTTTTTGTTTGGGCATTGGGCCAAGCGGTTTTTCGAACGTTATTACCTGAAACGCTATCGGAAATAGGGCAGCTCCATCTTAGGCGAAAATGGAAACCTTTTTGCTATCTCCAACCGCAAAGCGCCGCAGCACCATCGGGTAAAGCTGGTGCTCGAGCGGCAGCAGGCGTTTGGCGAGGGTTTCAGGCGTATCCCCCGCCTGCACCGGCATTACCGCTTGGCCCAGAATCGGCCCGCCATCCAGTTCTCCGGTCACTTCGTGCACGGTGCAGCCATGCACCGCCATGCCCGCTTCCAGCGCCCGCTGATGGGTGTGCAGCCCGCGAAACAGCGGCAGGATCGAGGGGTGAATGTTCAGCATTTTCCCCTGCCAGCGGGCAATGAAACCGGGGGTGAGAATGCGCATGAAACCGGCAAGGCAGATGATATCGGGCGCGGCCTGCTCCAGCTTTTCATTGAGCGCGGCCTCAAACCTAGCGCGGTCCCCTTTATACGGGCGGTGATCAACGCTGGCGGTTGCCACGCCGCGCGCCGCCGCCTTGGCCAGCCCGCCGGCATCGGGGCTGTTGGCCAGCACCAGAACCGGCGCGGCGGGGTGGTCGCGCGCCATATCCCGCAGCAGCGCCTCCATATTGGAGCCACCCCCCGAAATCAGGATCGCCACCCGCTTTTTCATTTCAATACGCCGGAATAGCTCACACCTTTGCCCCTGGCCACATGGCCCATGGGGATGACCTGCTCACCATGGGCTTCAAAAACCGCCGTCAGGGTTTCGGCGCGCTCGGCTGCCACCACCGCCACCATGCCAATGCCGCAATTGAAGGTTTTGAGCAGCTCGGCCTCGGCCAGCCCGGCTTGCCCGGCCAGCCATTTGATCACCGGCGGCAGGGGCCAGGCCGCGAGGTCCACTTCTGCGCCAAGCCCTTTGGGCAGGGCGCGGGGCAGGTTTTCGGCCAGCCCGCCGCCGGTGATATGGGCCAGCGCATGCAGCCCCCCGGCGCGGTGCGCGGCCAGCCCGGAGCGCACATAAAGCTTTGTTGGCGCAAGCAGGGCTGCGCCGAGGCTGCCTTCGCCAAAGGGGCAGGGTGAATCCCAGCCCAGCCCGGAATTTTCCACCACTTTGCGCACCAGCGAATAACCGTTGGAATGCACACCGGATGATGCCAGCCCAAGCAGAACATCACCCTCCTGCACGCCATTTGGCAGGCTGTTGCCGCGCTCCATCGCGCCAACGCTAAACCCGGCGAGGTCAAAATCTCCCTTGGCATACATGCCGGGCATTTCGGCGGTCTCACCGCCAACCAGGGCGGAATTGCTGCGCTTGCAGCCTTCGGCAATGCCGGCAACCACCGCTGCCGCCTCGGCCACATCAAGCTTACCGGTGGCAAAATAATCAAGGAAAAACAACGGCTCCGCCCCCTGGCAGACCAGATCATTCACACACATCGCCACCAGATCAATGCCAACCGTATCCAGAATACCGGTATCTATGGCGATGCGCAGCTTGGTGCCAACCCCGTCGGTGGCGGCTACCAGTATCGGGTCTTTGTAGCCTGCGGATTTGAGGTCAAACATCGCGCCAAAACCGCCTAGCCCGTCCATTGTGCCGGGGCGTTTGGTGGCGGTTGCAAGGGGTTTTATCTGGTCAACCAAAGCGTTGCCCGCATCGATATCCACACCTGCATCGGCGTAGGTCAAGCCGTTTTCCGGATGGGTCATGGCGAAATCCTTTGCTGGGAAAGTTGCAGCAGCTTTACCCGATGGCCAGGCAAAAGAAAACCACCCATTGGGTGGTTGACCATCGCTTTTTGCCCAGATAGATATGCCCTAGGCGGGCCTGTAGCTCAGTTGGTTAGAGCAGAGCGCTCATAACGCTTTTGTCGTAGGTTCGAGTCCTACCGGGCCTACCATATCTAAACCGGGCGATCTAGGTTTGGTAAAAAAGACAGGTAGCGCGGAGAAATAACCACCCGGTTGGTCCAGGTTTGGGCAACAATTCCAACCATATCCGCAATCGGAATGAACGGAACATATGAATCTACCAATAGAACTGTTTCACCCAACGCCATCGGCGGTAAGGTCAGCGCCGCCAGGTCAGCATCAACCACCGGGTCACCCTCAGTGGAATAGGACCATGCTACCTCCATGTCACCCGTGGTTGCATTCCGGATCAGGGCCGAAACCGTCAACTCCCCCGCCGGTTCGCGCGGGAGCATTCTGCTTTGTAAAAGTAAAAGATCGTCGATATAGGCATCGTCAATCGCTTCGGTCTGGCGTGACATAATATCGGCAATATTATGTGCTGTGCGTGCCGCAGCGGCGCGGGCGTCAAAAGCGTCAAAAAAGACGATCGAGCCGATAAACCACAGCATCAAAACCGGAAGAATCAAAATGAACTCAACCGTCATCGTTGCCTGATCATCTTCCCGAAATCGGTTTAACAGGTATTTAAGCTGATGTTTCATGGGCTATAACGGCTCGTTGACAAATGCGGCATAGGAAACCATCTGGTATGCGCCAGACGGGTCGAGCACCAGTTGCGTGCCAAGCCCCGCACCGGGTATCAGTGGGTCCATCACAAAACAGGCGCGTAAAACCATAACCTCGATCACAACGCGCGACCCCGGCACAAAATTCACCATCGGTTCTATGTTCCCCGTGCGGTCAACACAGGTGGCCGATGCGGTCGAAATCGGGTCGTCTGAGGGAACAAGCTCAAGATGCAGCGCATTTACACAATCCCGCAATATGACGGAATATTCACATATCCGCTCTTTTACCGTATCAGCGGTTGGATTGGGGAAACGGTCGATGCGCAGATCACGCACCGCCAGGTTGACACCCCGGTTGAGCATGGTTTGCTGGGTCATCAGCCACCCGGCCTCAAGCACGGAAAACACGATCCACATTACCGTTGGCACAAGGATAACAAACTCTACCGTAGGGTTGGCGGATTCATCATCCCTGAAGCGTTGAAGCAGCGATCGCATTTTGGAAGCCATAGTCATTAGTTAACCAGTTTGAGTTTTTGAATGGTTTGCGCGATACTCTGGAAGGCCGTTGTGAGGTCTGCAGTCTCCACATTGTAAAAATGCGCCAGAGAAGAGGCGCAATCGCGCATTTGAGTTGCGGCATTGCTTTCCGCGCCAACATCGTAGCCAATGGTAAAGACCACAATACCCGCGTCCTTGGCTGCATCACAGATATTCTGTAAGCGTGTATCCTCCTGCTCGGCGGTAACGCGTACTTCCATGTGAGACCAGGCCCATGGCGTGCGGTTTTCGTTCCAGTATTCGGCATTGGCTTGTGAAAGCTCAGGAACGGGAACGCCGTTTTCATCAAACTCGATTTCGCCATACGCATCTTCTCTCATTTGATAATTCGTTGTATTTTCGCCATCGGTCATCAACACAATGAATTTCAAGGCGTCTTCAGCACTATAGGCAGCCGGGCGGCCCGCAAAAATCGGATCGACATCACCAAGATTGATGAGTTCGGCGACAACTGGCTGCGCGGCGGGGTCAAGCAGGGCGGTGCCCCATTTCATACCGATATTGGCGGCGGTCATACCCGTTGCGCGCAAATTATCGATTGCCGCATTCAGCTCCACAGTGTCATTTGAAAATGCAACGATGTCGATATCATCGCGCGGGCACCACTCCGAATCTCTATCAAAAATCCATTGGGGTGCCCAGTGCTGGGCTTGCGCCAGCGGCGCGGTGGTGGATAGGGAGGTCGTGTTATAATCTATTGCCGTAAAGTTCACGCAGCTGGAAAAATTCTGCCAGCGGGTCAGGTTGAATTGGTCCATCAGGTTACGGTTGGCAGCTACTTGCCCGGAGAACGGTATCAGCGAAACCGTAGTGGTTTCGACTGTGTCTTCAGTCAGAACGAGGCTGACGAACTCGGAGGCGGCATCACGCAGGTTTTGGATTTTGGTCCCCCTCATCGAGCCGGAAATATCGACCACCAGCGAAATTTCGATCTCGTTACGGGCGATCATCGCGCCAGCGGCTGCCGCCCCCCCAAGCACTTCAATGCCTGCGAGGCGCAAAAAGAAGGTATCCACGCTGAAATCGGCAGAGGCATCAATGCGCCGGGAATTGAGATAAATGGTTGGTACAACCTGCACATTAAGCTCTACCGGATCATAGCCCGAGGAGCGCATATAGGCAAATACGATATCTTTCGGGTCCAATGTCTGCTCAAAAGCTGCGGCGGCCAAAACGCCACGGTCCAGTGCGTCCTGCACGCCTTCCCGGCGGGTTTCCTGGTTGACAAAGTCAACCGCCATTCCGCCGCCGACAACCATAACCATAAACATGGTCAGGGTGAAAGCGAGAATACCACCGCTTTCATCTTTACGAAAATCGTTCAGTAATTTAATTTTCATTTCTTGTCCCTCTGGGTGAAATCCTCACAAACAGACGCAACGATTTTTTAAAAATTCAACATAAAAGAATCGCATACGACAGCAGCAATCGGTAAATCCACATGAGGCATAACACAAAATCAATGGTTTTGCCAGCAACACCGCACGAATTTAGATAAATTGTGAGATGAATGCAACCAAGGGGCGCTGCGGGGCAAAAAAACCCTTATAAAACAAAGCTAAACTAATGGGTTGCTGCAGTAACCATAGCTGAGATTGTGTCTTTTAAAAGCAAGGACCCAACCAGATTTCCACTTTTGTCACGGACATTTGCACGGGTTTCTTCTTGCTCAGCCATGGCGTGGGCTGCGGTTTCAAGCCGGTCATCGGGGTGAACCTCTACTTTTGTCGCCTCTTCCAGCGGGGTATCGGACATAATCGTTGCCACGGAAATCACCCTGCCGCGGTTAACTTCTTTAATGAAATCAGCTATATATCCATCTGCCGGGTTTAACACAATCTCCTGCCCGGTGCCTTGCTGAATCACCTCGCCATCACGCAGAATAGCGATTCGGTCCCCCAGCCGCAGGGCTTCGTCCAGATCGTGGGTAATAAACACAATGGTCTTTTTCAATTCCTGCTGGATATCAAGTAAAACCGATTGCATATCGGTGCGAATCAGTGGGTCCAGCGCCGAAAAAGCCTCGTCCATCAGCAGGATATCCGCATCATTGGTCAGGGCGCGCGCCAGCCCGACCCGTTGCTGCATGCCGCCGGAAAGCTGGTTGGGGTAGTGGTCCTCAAACCCGTCCAGCCCAACGCGCTCAATCCAGCGCTGCGCCCGTTTTTTGGCCTCAGCCTTGTCCACACCCTGAATCTCCAGCCCGTAAACCGTGTTGTGCATCACCGTGCGGTGCGGCAGCAGGGCGAATTTCTGAAACACCATCGCGGTTTTATGGCGGCGAAACTCCAGCAATTCGGCTTTGGACATCTGGCAAACATCAACATCCTCGTAAAGCACGGCACCTGCGGTAGGGTCGATCAGGCGGTTGATATGTCGGATCAGGGTGGATTTGCCCGAGCCGGAAAGCCCCATCACCACCTGAATCTGCCCGGCTGGCATGGAGATGTTGATATCTTTCAGCCCCAGCACATGCCCGTGTTTTTCATTCAGCTCGGCCTTGGACATGCCGTTTTTGACCATCTCGACACATTTGGCACCATTGGGGCCAAATACCTTATATAGGTCTTTTATTTCAATGCCGTGGCTAGCCATGGATCACCTCCGTGTGCTTTTGCAACCGCTTGCCGAATTTCTGTGACACCCGGTCAAACACAATCGCGATGGCCACAATCGCCATGCCGTTCATAAAGCCAAGGGTGATGTATTGGTTATTCACCGCTCTCAGCACCTCCATCCCCAGCCCGCGCACCCCGATCAGGGCGGCCACCACCACCATCGCCAAGGCCATCATGATGGTCTGGTTAACGCCGGCAAATATATTGGGCAGCGCCAGCGGCATTTGCACGGTCCACAGCTTTTGCCGGGGGGAGGCGCCAAAGGCATCCGCCGCTTCCAGCACGTCTTTATCCACCAGCCGAATGCCAAGATTGGTCAGGCGCACGATCGGCGGAATCGCATAGATGCAAACCGCAATCAGCCCCGGCACTTTGCCAATGCCCAGAAGCAGCAAAATAGGGATGAGGTAAACAAAGCTTGGAATGGTTTGCATGATATCAAGGACCGGGGTCACGACAGCTTGGGTCCGGTCGGATTTTGACATCAATATCCCGAAGGGGATGCCGATAATGATACACACCAATGTTGCCACCGAGACCAGCGCCAACGTATACATCGTGTCTTCCCACATGCCCAGATACCCGATGAACAGCAAGGAAAACACGGTGCCGACAACCAGGACCCAACTGCGCGAGCCGGCCCAGACCAGCACAGAAATGATGATGATCATCAAGGGCCACGGGGTTGAGATCAGCAGTTTTTCGAACCAGACCAGAAATTGCAGTAACGGGTTGAAGAAGTTTTCTATGCTTTCACCGTATTCGCGGGTAAACCCTCTGAATGCATCGTCAAACCCACGTTTGAAGTCGCGCAGATCCGTCCGGCTCATTTCCGGAAACTCGGTCCAGTTTTCCACTTGATTGCCCCTTACCCCTGTTAAAACAAAGGCCCGCCAACGGTTGCTGGCGGGCCTTATTTCTCGCAGTAAATTAAAGCGCGGCTTTAACTTTGGCCGCTACTTCCGGGGAAACCCATGTGCTCCAGACATCCTCATAGCGGATCAGGAACTCGATGGCCGCATCAGCGCCTTCAGCCTGCTCATCAGCCATGTAAACCAGCATCGCGCCCATCACCTCACCGGGGTAAACCCGCGCGGCAAGGTAATCAAGGATAGGCCCGCCTCTGGCGTTGAAATCATCGGTCACCATGGTGAAGACCTCGGATTTGACCCAGGCGGATTGTGGCGGGTTGACACAACCTTCCTGAGAGATACAGGTATTCCAGGCTTCATTGCCGGCGTATTCAACGCCAAAAGGCACCTGAACCATGTTATACTTGCCGATCAAAGCTGTGGGAGACCAATAGTAACCAAACCAGTTTTCGCCCCGCTCATTGGCTTTGGCGATGGAGCCATCCAGCCCGGCAGCCGAACCGGGGTCAATCAGTGTCCAGCCTTTGTCTTCCATGCCGAAGGCTTCAAACAGGTTGATATTGACCGCCTGGCAGCCCCAGCCCGCCGGGCAGCCGATAAAACCTCCCAGAGACGGGTCTTCGGCTGAAGGAAACAGATCCGGCCGCTCGATTACATCAAGCACGGTTTTCAGCTCAGGGTTGGCTTCCAGCGTATAGGCCGGCACCCACCAGCCTTCACCAAGCCCGTCGATCGGGCCGGTATTGACAGCATATAGCCGCCCTTCTGCAACGGCGGCGTCCAGGTTGTCGCGTATGGCGTTCACCCATTGCTCCCCGGCAATCTCGGGCACGCCTTTTTCGTTCATCGAGGCAAAGATCGGCGCAGTGCCGCCAACGATCAGTTCGACCTCGCAGCCATAGCCTTCCTCAAGGATGAATTTGTCAACATTGGCGAGAAGTTCACCGGATGCCCAGTTGAATTCCGCCATGGTGACCGCGCCACAATCTTCTTGTGCATTGGCCACTGAGCCGAGGGTCATTGTGATGCTTGCGATAGCCGCCGAGGCTAGAATTTTCTTCATTTTCACTCTCCGTTGGGTTTGTTGGGGATTATTTGCCGCAACTTTGCTGCCGCATGAAATGTGGCGTAAAGGGCCGCGCGGCAGGTGCGAATACATTGATTCGCAGTGTTTTATATGGGGCTTTAAGCCTTTTCATACCCAAACTTAGCAGCCCAACCGGGCGCAGGGAACCCAAATCCGTCAATAAAGTGCCGGAATGCGACACAGTGCAGAAATGGCCGCTTGTTGATTTTGCACTCTAAAACTATATTCAGGACATGCTTGGCTGCTTGGCTCAACCATAAGCCATCAGAGCCTTTTGGCGGGCTGGGGGGAAGAGATGACAGGAAATATATTGGTAACCGGTGCCACCAGCGGCTTGGGCTTGGCGCTTGTCCATGTGCTGAAATCAGCCGGATATACACCCATTTTAAGCGGGCGAAACGCGGCAAAAACCATGGCTCTGGCCAAGGCGGCCCAAGTGCCCGGCGTGGTGCTGGATGTGGCGGATATTGCTCAAATTCCAAAATCTTGCGCGCAAATAGAGCAGGATTTTGGCCCGATTTACGGCCTGGTCAACAATGCCGGCATCTGGCTGGAAGGTGAGTTCGGGCACTATTCGGCAGCCGAGATACAGGCCGTTATCAACACCAATACCAGCGGCACCATCCACATGACCCACGCTTTGTTGCCCGGCATGGTCGAGCGCGGCGAAGGGGCTATTATCAACGTGGTTTCCACCGGCGCGCTTTACTGCCGCAAAATGATCAGCATTTACGCCGCCAGCAAATGGGCGATCCGGGGTTTTACCGGCTGTCTGGAGGTTGAATATGCCCCCAAAGGCGTGCGGGTGATGGGGTTTTACCCCGGTAAGATCAGCTCCGATATGTATAAAACCGCCGGTATTGAGCGCAAGCTCGATATGGCAATGACCCCGGAGCAGGGCGCCAGAATGCTGCTGCAAATGCTGGCAGATAAAACCATGCTCTGGTCCCATGTCTCGGGGCGATCAATTCGGGATTATCAATAATTAACAAACCTTACGCGACCACGCTTTGCCGCTAAGACACTGGCGGGCACGCTGTTGTTTTTGCAGGTCTAACCTGCCTGTTTGCGCCCCTCGCCCGGGGCTCGGCAGGGTTTACACGTTACCTTCCAGTGCAGCTACGCCGGGCAGGGTTTTGCCCTCCAGCCACTCAAGAAAAGCACCGCCAGCGGTGGAAATATAGCTGAAGTCCTTGGCCGCATCAGAATTGTTGAGTGCGGCAATGGTATCGCCCCCGCCCGCAACCGAGCGCAGGCTGCCCGCACGGGTCAGCTCGGCGGCTTTTAGCGCGGCGGCGTTGGTGGCCATGTTGAAGGGTTCGATCTCAAACGCACCAAGCGGGCCGTTCCAGACCAGAGTTTTGGCTGCGGTAAAGAGTTTACCGATTTCTTCAACCGTTTTTGGGCCGGCATCCAGGATCATCGCATCTGCCGGGCAGGCATCGGCGGCTACGGTTTCATTTTCGGCATTGGCGGCAAATTCCCATGCCACCACCACATCAACCGGCAGGATCAGTTCGCAACCGGCAGCTTTGGCCCGCTCCATGATCGCCCGTGCGGTATCAGCCAGATCATGCTCGGCCAGCGATTTGCCCACATCCATGCCTTGTGCCGCCAGAAATGTGTTGGCCATGCCGCCACCGATAATAATCTGGTCCACTTTCGGGATCAGATTGCCCAACAGATCAAGCTTGCTGGAGACCTTTGCCCCGCCAACCACCGCCACCACCGGGTGCTCGGGTTTGGAGAGCGCTGATTCAAGCGCGCTCAACTCGGCCTGCATCAGGCGGCCCGCGCATGAGGGCAGCAGGTGGGCGATACCCTCGGTTGAGGCATGGGCGCGGTGCGCGGCGGAAAATGCGTCATTGCAATAAATGTCACCCAAAGCGGCGAGGGAGGCGGCGAAATCGGGGTCGTTTTTGGCCTCGCCCGGGTGAAAACGGGTGTTTTCCAGCAGCAGGGTGCTGCCGGCGGGCAGGGCGGCAATGGCGGATTTGGCTTTTTCGCCGATGGTCTCGCTGCAAAACTCCACCGGAGAGCCAAGGGCCTTTTCCAGTGGTTTTTGCAGCTGGCCAAGGCTGAATTCGGCCGAGGGCTTGCCGCCGGGGCGGCCAAAATGCGCCAGCAGCACCGGCGTGCCACCCGCCGACAGAATATCGCGGATGGTCGGCAGCACCCGCTGGATGCGGGTATCATCGCTGACCACGCCATTTTCAAGCGGCACGTTGATATCGACCCGGGTCAGCACGGTTTTGCCGCTTAGCGACAGGTCATCAAGGGTTTTCCAGCTCATTTCACACTCCCGTTTTGCCCGCGGGGTTATCGCCAGATCGCCATCCAATCAAGGACGCGCACAAGCTGGGTTCCCAATATTACAGGCAGGTTCCATTGCAGATAGAACTGGTCTAGCGCAAAAATGCCTATAATTAAAAGGGCCAAGCCGAATGCCCAGCGTGTGTTCATGTCGCACCCCTCTTTGGTGGTGATGGGCCAGCTTGCTGTAAAACCCCGCGCCAATCAAGGCGCGGGGGAATGGTTTATAATTAAACTAAAGCAGGGCTTCAGCCTTGGCGGCCACATTTTCAGCGGTAATGCCAAACATTTCGTATAGCTCGTTGATCGGGGCCGAGGCACCAAAGCTTTCCATACCAACAAAGGCCGCTTTGTTATGCTTGCCGCGCTCGCCGGTCAGCCAGCGGTCCCAGCCCAGGCGGGAAGCGGCCTCGACACCAACCCGCACGGGGCCAGCGGGCAGCACCCGTTTGCGGTAGGCTTCGTCTTGGGCCGCAAACAGCTCCCAGCAGGGCATGGAGACAACACGGGTGCCAATACCCCTGGCTTGCAGAATGTCACGCGCCTTCAGGGCGATCTCCACCTCGGAGCCGGAGGCGAGCAGGATCACGCGGCGTTTGCCATCTGCGTCTGCCAGCACATAGGCGCCCTGGGCGGTGAGGTTTTTGGTCTTGTGCTCCGTGCGCACGGTGGGCAGGCCCTGCCGGGTGAGGGCCAGTGCTGATGGCGTGGTTTTGCTGGTCATCGCCAGCTCCCAGCTTTCGGCGGTTTCCACCGTGTCGGCGGGGCGGAAGACGTTGAGGTTCGGGGTGGCGCGCATCATCGCGAGGTGCTCGACCGGCTGGTGGGTCGGGCCGTCTTCGCCAAGGCCGATGGAATCATGGGTCAGCACATAGGGCACGCGCAGCCCCATCAGCGAGCTGAGCCGCATCGCGCCGCGCATGTAATCGGTGAACACCATGAAAGTGCCGCCATAAGGGGCGCAGCCGCCGTGCAGGGCGAGGCCGTTCATCGCTGCCGCCATACCGTGCTCGCGGATGCCGTAGTTGATGTATCGGCCCTTGCGGTTGGTTTCGTCAAAAAAGCCCATGCCCTCGGTGAGGGTGTTGTTGGAGCCGGTGAGATCAGCCGAGCCGCCGATGGTTTCGGGCATGATTTTGTTAATGACCTTCAAAACCGTTTCCGAGGATTTGCGGGTGGCCATTTTTGGGGCCTCCGCCGAGATTTGCTTTTTCAGGGCCTTGATTGCAGCCGAGAGGCGCTTGGGGGGATCGCCAGCGATAATCCGGTCGAACTCTGCCTGTTTGCCCGCCGATAACGCGGCCTTGCGCTCGGTCCATGCCGCAGCCTCGGACTGGCCGCGCGCGCCGACCTTGCGCCAGTCGGCAGCGATTTTTGCGGGGATGATGAAGGGCTTGTGGGGCCAATCAAAAATCGCGCGGATTTTCTTGATTTCCTCAACCCCCATCGGTGCGCCGTGGGCGGCCGAGCTATCCTGCTTGCTGGGGGAGCCAAAGCCGATATGGGTTTTACAGTCGATCAGCGAGGGCAGGGGGGATTGCTTTGCCTGCGCTATGGCGCGGTCAATCGCCGCCGGGTCGTGGCCATCACAGGAGAATACGCTCCAGCCGGAGGCCTCGAAACGGCTCATCTGGTCGGTGGTGTCGGAAAGCGAGACCGCGCCGTCGATGGTAATGCCGTTATCATCCCAGAGCACAATGAGCTTGCCGAGGCGCTGCTTGCCCGCCAGTGCGATGGCCTCTTGGCTGATACCCTCCATCAGGCAGCCGTCACCGGCGATGACATAGGTGTGGTGATCTACGATCTTTTTGCCATAGCGCGCCTGCATCGAGGCCTCGCCCATGGCCATGCCGACAGCGGTGGCAAGGCCGGCGCCCAGCGGGCCGGTGGTGGTTTCTATCCCCTCGGCATGGCCGTATTCGGGGTGGCCGGCGGTGCGCGCGCCCTTTTGGCGGAAATTGGCGATCTCCCCGATGCTCATCTGCTCGTAGCCGGTGAGGTGCAGCAGGCCGTAGATCAGCATCGAGCCATGGCCGGCGGAAAGCACGAAGCGGTCGCGATCCGGCCAATGGGGCTGGCTGGCGTCAAATTTCAGGTGGTTGGAAAACAGCACGGTGGCAACATCGGCCATGCCCATCGGCATGCCGGGATGGCCGGAATTGGCGGCCTGCACCGCATCTATCGCCAGCATGCGCAGCGCGGTGGCTTTGGCGAAATGGTCAGGGTGGCGGGCTTTGAGGTCAGCAATTTCCACTTGGGTTCTCCGGTTGGGGCAGCAATATATTGCCTTGTTAGCAGGCTAAAAGGGGGCGTCAAGCGCTGGGCGCGGGCAATATGGCAATTACAGGGGGCAAATCGGGAAAATCACGCTATTATGCCGGGATCATACGATTCGGGTGAAGGGGGTTGTGCATGGATGAGATGGAAACGCTGGTAAAACGGCTGGAAGCGGCGGTGGATGCGCTGGCGCAGCAAAGCAAGGCGGATGCGCGCGAGATTCTCGATTTACGCGCCGAGCTTGAGATGCTGCAAGCCAAGCGCAAGGCGGATATGGAGGAGCTGGATACATTGCTCGCCCACCTTAAACCCCTGATGGAGGCGGAAGAAAATGCCTGAGATCGTGCTTGAAATCGGTGGGCGGAGCTTTACCCTTGCCTGTGACCCGGGCGAAGAAGCCAGCCTGCAAACCGCCGCTGAAATGCTGGCAGTGGAGGCCAGGCGATTGGAAGATGCAATCGGCCGGGTGCCTGAATCGCGCATGTTGCTGATGGCCGGGCTGATGCTGGCTGACCGCACCAAGGAGATGGAGGCAACCTGCGCGCTTAGCGAGACCCGGCTCAAAACCCTGGAGGCCCATCTGCGCGAAAGCGAGGCCAAGCTGGCAGCGCTGACGCTGGAGATGAACAACCGCCCCGAGCCTGCGGCCAATGGTGCGGTTTCCAGCCGTCTGGAAAAAAGCATTTCAAAGCTGGAAGCGATGATTGACCGCAGGGTTTAGGGCCTGCTGCGATTCAGGATTTTCATTTGCTTTGATTTCTAATTCAACCCTGCAAAAGAGGCGGGCTGAATGGGCAGGAGCAGGCCTATTTTACCGATCAGCAATGGGAGAAGATGGCGGCGCATTGCCCTGCACGCAAGAAATATCCCGGTCGCCCCCGTCTTTTCTACTGACCTGAACGGATACATGGGCAAAGAGCCGCTGGAAATTGATGAGATAATGTATGGGTGGCGGTATTTGGTTGGGAATTTTTTCTGCAATCTTAAAGCCTTTTCGGCGCAGCGCAATGGGATCAGGCAAGACTGACACCAGCTTCTCAGCCACGATCTAAACCTGCGCGGCACTGTTGAACAGGCGGTGAAACTCAACAAACACTGGGTAAATAGTCATGATGAATTGCTGTTAATGCATTGTAAATAAAAATAATATGTAATTTCAATGATATTGGGAAATGCCAAAATTACTTTACGCAAGTCGGTATGTTTTCGCGCCCAAAAAGCGCCCCGATAAACAACCGGGGCGCTTGGGTGGGTTATTCAATAACCGTCATCTGGTGGCCAACATCATCAATCTCGAACTGGCTGACCAGCGAGAGATCATCCTGCCGGATAATCTTCATCACCGCCTCGTCTGACGAGCTGACATAGGCCAGCCCGGTGCCGGGGATGGTGGTCAGGTGATAAGGCGATGGTCCCATCGCCTGTTTGCTGACCTCACCGCTGGCCAGATCCACCATGGCGACGTTGTCGCCATCACGCTCGGCCACCAGCAATGCGCTGCCATCCTCGGAAAGGTCCAACCCGTGCAGGCGCTCGCCAATCGGGTAGGTGTCCACCACCGCGCCCGTGGCCAGAGCAATTGCGCTAACCGTGCCATCGTCGTTATTGTTGACGTATAGCATGGCCCCGTCGGGGGAGAGCACCATGTGCTCCGGCGCTGCCCCGGTGGTAATGGTTTTTTGCACCATCCAGTGCTGGGTGCTGATTACCGCGATGTTATTATCGCCCGCATTGCTCACATAAAGCGTGGCGCTATCGGGGCCGAAGGCCATGTAATTGGGCAAAGAGCCGGTTTTGATGGTATTCACCTCGTAGGTTTGCAGGTCAATCACGCTCACCGCGCCATAAGCGGGCTGGGTCAGGGCTGCAAAGCGACCATCAGGGGAGACGGTGGCGTGGTGCACCGCACCGGGCACATCAACCGTGCGGACCAATTCACCGTTATCGGCCCGCAAGATGGAAACCGGGCTGACCATGGCCGGGCCATCACCCGCATTTTCCTCACTGGCCGCATGGTGCACCGCGTGGTCCTCGGCGCTCATCGCCTCGGGTTTTGGCACGGCCTCGGCCCCCGGTTCGCGCTCGCTAAAGCTGCCGGCGATCAGGAACTGGCCATCGGGGGTGGCGGCAAGGCCGTGCACTGCTTCCAGCCCGGTAAATTCATTGGTGATCTCACCGGTGGCGGCATCAACCACCTGAATTTTACCGGCATTGCCGACGGGAATATAAACCATCGGTTGCGCCAAAGCCGAGGTCGCCAGAAAAGTAGCCAATGCACCGGCCAGAGTTAGGGATTTGGTAAACATGTTGTTTCTCCATTAAAAAGGTATGCCCGGCCCGTGTGGGGCCGGGGCAGGGCGTGCCTGCATTATGTTGGGTTAGCCTTTAAGCGCTTTGCGGCGCTTGGCATATTCGGCTTCATCGATCTCGCCGCTGGCAAAACGCTCATCGAGGATATCGATGGCGCGATTGCCTTGCGCTTGCCCGCCAAAACCGGCGAGGCGCAGCGCAAAGATAACAGCGGCAATGATCAGGCCAAAGAACAGGATCATCATCAGCGGGCCAAAGAACCAGCCGCCATATCCCATGCCACTTCCCATGTAGTTATAGCCATCCTGCCCGGCCAATAGTTGCACGGGGGCAGCCACAGCCAGTAAAGCGGGGAGGGTTTTATAGAACAGTTTCATAGTGTTCTCCTATTGTTTGAATTCAGATAAGCGGCGCATGCCGCCGGTGCTGGCTTCAGGCAATAGGCGGGTGGAAAGGTGGCGTTGGCGCGCGGCTTTTGGCCAGCGGCACCGGGGCGATCTCCAGTCTGGAGAGCAGAATCTCGGTAAACTCAAGGTTTTGCAAGCCGCTCAACACGGCGGTGCAGGGGGCCATTTGCGGGCAGATATTGCCGGGCGATTTCTGGTGATCGGCATGGGGGGTGGCCCCCATATTTGCCATCGCCATTTCAAGCATCGGGCTGGCATCGGGGGGGGCGGCCATATGGGCGCGCATCGCCACCGGGTTGAAGCCGAGAGCAAAAAACAGCACAGCCGCCAGCAGCAGGCGGGTGACAAACCCAAAACCCCTTATCGCCGAATTGTTGCTGCGCTCACGCATGGCTCCTCCTTTGCCATCTGTCTATAGGGATAGATGGGGATGGCTTTGATCTGGGTCAACCGGGGGGGATATAATTTTTCGCGACATTATGGCGCGTAATCCGCCGGGTTCACCACTGCCGGGCGGCCCTTTAGCGCCAGTTTTGAAACCTGCGGCGCGGCACTGGCAATCACCTTACCGCCCCTGATAACCGCCAGCCTTGCGGGGCGCAGGCGGATGGCCTCGATCGGGTCGGCGGCTTGCAGCAGCACCATATCCGCCTTGCAGCCCCTGGCCAGCCCATAGCCTTCCAACCCCATGATCCTGGCGGAATTTTCGGTAACCGCCTCAAAGCACCAGCGCATATCATCGCGGCTGGAGAGCTGCCCCACATGCAGCCCCATATGGGCCACATCCAGCATATCCGCCTTGCCGAGCGAATACCACGGGTCCATCATGCAATCCGAGCCAAAGCCTATGTTGATGCCCGCCGCGCGCAATTCCGGCACCCGGGTCTGGCCGCGCCGCTTGGGGTAGCTGTCATGCCGGCCTTGCAGCATGATGTTGATCAACGGGTTGGGGATGGCATGCAGCCCGGCCTCGGCCATCAGCGGGATCAGCTTGGAGACATAATAATTATCCATCGAGTGCATCGAGGTCAGGTGCGAGCCAGCCACCCGCCCCTCAAGCCCCAGCCTTGTGGTCTCCTGCGCCAGCGTTTCCACATGGCGGCTCATCGGGTCGTCGCTTTCATCGCAATGCATATCGACCATCAACCCCCGCGCCGCGGCCAGCTCACACAGGTATCTGACCGAGGCCGCCCCATCAGCCATGCTGCGCTCGAAATGCGGAATGCCGCCGACCACATCCACCCCCATGTCCAGCGCCCGGTTCAGGTTTTGCTTGGCGGTCGGGGCCCGAAACACCCCGTCTTGCGGAAAGGCAACCAGTTGCAGGTCAAGATAAGGTGCCACCTGCCGGCGCACCTCAAGCAGCGCCTCGACCCCTTTCAGCTCATCATCGCAAATATCCACATGCGAGCGGATGGCACCAATCCCCATGGCAACCGCCAAATCACAATAGCGCAGGGCGCGGCTGATGATCTCGTCAACCGTTTGCACCGGCTTCAGCTCACCCCAAAGCGCGATCCCCTCCAGCAGGGTGCCCGAGCTGTTGAGCCGCGGATTGCCCAGTGAAAGCGTGGCATCCATATGGAAATGCGGGTCAACAAAAGGCGGGGCGACAAGCTGGCCAGCGGCGTCGATCACGGTTTTCGCCTCAGCATCAATCCCGCGCTCGACCGCCACGATCAACCCGCCTTTGCAGGCGATGTCCATATTGCTCCGGCCATCCGGCAGGGTTGCGTTTTTAAGCAAAAACTCCATCAGCGTTGCCCCTTGAACCACGGTTTCAGCAATGCGCGCGGGTAATCCGCCCGCCGCGCCACGATCACCAGCGCCACGATAGACAACACATAAGGCGCCATCAAGAACACCTGCGAGGGCACCATCGCCCCGACCTGGGTTTGCAGCCGCACCTGAAACGCGTCAAACGCGCCAAACAGCAGCGCCCCGAGCAGCGCCTTTTTGGGCTGCCAACTGGCAAAGATCACCAGCGCAATCGCGATCCAGCCCCGGCCGTTGACCATGCCAAAGAAAAACGAATCAAAGGCAGACATGGTCAAAAACGCCCCGCCAAGCGCCATCAGCGCAGAGCCGGCCATCACCGCGCCGATGCGCAGGGCATAAACCGAAAGCCCCTGCGCATCTGCTGCATCCGGGTTATCACCCACCGCCCTGATCGCCAGCCCGAGCGGCGTGCGCTCCAGCACCCACCAGACCAGCAGCACCATGAAAAGCGCCAGCCATGTCATCGCGGTTTGTTGCGAAAGCACCGGGCCGATGAAGGGAATATCGGCAATGAACGGAATCTCGATCGGCCTGAACGGCTCGATGCGCGGCGGCGAGGAAACATCGGGCAGGGCGGTGCGATAGGCAAAATAGCTCACCGAGGTTGCCAGCATGGTGATCCCCAGCCCCGAAACATGCTGCGAAAGCCCCAGCGGCACGGTCAATATAGCATGGATAAGCCCAAAAAACGCCCCGACCGAGGCCGCCACCAGCAAGCCCCCCCAAAGCCCGGCCCCGAGCCAGACCGCCATCCAGCCCGCCATGGCTCCGGCCACGAATATGCCTTCGATCCCAAGGTTGAGCACGCCAGATTTTTCACAGATCAGCGCGCCCAGCACCCCGAATATCAGCGGCGTGGCGATGCGCAGGCTTGCGGCCCAGAAGCTGTCACTGAGCAGAATGTTGAGAATATCCATTACGCGCCCCCCTTGCCGGTGCGGATGATGCGATAACGGGCAACAAACCCGCCAACCAGCACGCAAATCAGCGACATCGCCACCACCAGATCAGCCAGATAGCTCGAAACCCCCATCGCCCGGCTCATAGTATCGGCTCCGACAAAAACACTGGCGATAAACAGCGCCGCC
>WFQA01000227.1 GCA_015487255.1 Paracoccaceae bacterium
CTGCGCCACCCGCTTGAGGTCATGGGTCGCGCCCCCCGTGCCCGCCGGGATAAGCCGCCCGACGATCACGTTTTCCTTCAGGCCGATCAGCTTATCGCGCTTGCCCTGAGTGGCAGCCTCGGTCAGCACGCGGGTGGTCTCCTGGAAGGACGCCGCCGAGATGAACGAGCGGGTCGAGAGCGAGGCTTTGGTGATGCCCAAGAGCACCGGACCGCCCTTGGCTGGCTCAAAACCCTGCGCCACGGCTTTGTCGCAAGCCTCGATAAACTCGGCCTTGTCCACCTGTTCGCCCTTGAGCAGGATGGTGCCGCCACTATCGGACACCTCCCATTTCTGCAGCATCTGGCGCACGATCACTTCGATATGCTTGTCGTTGATCTTCACGCCCTGCAGGCGGTAAACATCCTGCACCTCGTTGACCATATATTCGGCCAGCGCCTCCACACCCATGATCTGCAAAATATCATGCGGGGCAGGGTTGCCATCCATGATATATTCGCCCTTCTGGATGAAATCACCCTCCTGCACCGGAATATGGCGGCCTTTGGGCACCATGTATTCCACGGTTTCAAGGCTGTCATCCACCGGCTCGATCGCGATGCGGCGCTTGTTTTTATAGTCCTTGCCAAAGCGCACATGGCCGTCGATCTCGGCGATGATCGCGTGGTCTTTCGGGCGGCGGGCTTCAAAAAGCTCGGCCACACGCGGCAGACCACCGGTGATATCTTTCACCTTGGTGCCCTCACGCGGGATCCGCGCCAGCACATCGCCGGGGGCGATTTCCTGACCATCTTCCACCGCCAGCACCGCGTCGATCGACATGTTGTAAACCGCCGGGTTGCCGTTTTTCATGCGCACCGGCTCACCGGTGGCCGGGTCCATCACGATGATCGCCGGTTTCAGGTCTCCACCTTTGGCGGTTGCCCGCCAATCCGACACCACTTTCTGGCTCAACCCGGTGGCGTCATCGGTTTCGTCGCGCACCGAAATGCCCGAGGTGAGGTCCACAAACTTGGCCACACCGGGTTTTTCGGTGATGATCGGCATGGTGAACGGGTCCCATTCATAGAGCTTGTCACCCTGTTTGACCTTGGCTTTGTCCTTCACCATCAGTTTGGAACCAAAACCAAGCTTGTAGGTGGAGAGTTCAACCCCGTTTTTGTCGATCAGGGCCAGCTCCATGTGGCGGTCCATCACCACTTGCTCACCGGCGGCATTTTTCAGCACGCTGGCTTTGCGCAGCTCGATCTTGCCGTCGGCGATCGCCTCTTGCGAGGTTTGCGAGCCACCTTGCGCGATACCGCCGATATGGAAAGTCCGCATGGTAAGCTGGGTGCCCGGCTCGCCAATGGATTGCGCGGCGATAATGCCCACGGCCTCGCCCGGGTTCACCTTGGTGCCCCGCGCCAGATCACGGCCATAACACTGGGCGCAAATTCCGTCCTCGGCCTCACAGGTGAGCGGGCTGCGCGCCTGCAACGAGAGCACGCCAGCGGCTTCGATTTCGTCCGCCAGCTTCTCGTCGACCAATGTGTTGCGCGTGGCCAACACCTCGTCACTGCCCGGCTTCAGCACATCTTCGGCCAATACCCGGCCCAGAATCCGCTCGGAAAGCGACGACACAACCGTGCCGTCATTCACCGCTGCCGCGATCTTGATCGAAATGTCGGTGCCACAATCGTCTTCCCGCACAATACAATCCTGCGCCACATCCACCAGACGGCGGGTGAGATAACCGGAATTGGCGGTTTTCAGCGCGGTATCGGCCAGGCCTTTACGCGCCCCGTGGGTGGAGTTGAAATACTCCAGCACCGTCAGGCCTTCTTTAAAGTTTGACACGATCGGGGTTTCGATAATGTCCCCCGAAGGTTTGGCCATCAGCCCGCGCATACCCCCAAGCTGTTTCATTTGCGCAGGCGAGCCACGCGCACCCGAATGGGACATCATGTAAACCGAGTTTGGCTCCAGCTCGTTGCCCTCGTCATCTACGCGCAATTTGGAGATTTCGGCCATCATCGCGTCAGCCACCTCATCCGAGCATTTGGACCACACATCCACCGCTTTGTTGTATTTTTCAAGCTTGGTGATAAGCCCGTCCATATATTGCTGCTCAAATTCCTTGACCTTGGCGCGCACGCCATCAACGATTGGCCATTTACTGTCGGGGATCAGCATGTCGTCTTTACCAAAAGAAATGCCGGCCCTGAAAGCCTCGCCAAAACCAAGGGTCATGATCTGGTCACAGAAGATCACGCTCTCTTTCTGGCCGCAGTGGCGATAAACCACATCGATCACCTCGCCCACTTCTTTTTTGCGCAACAAGCGGTTGACGATGCTGAACGGCGCTTTGTGGTTTTTTGGCAGCAACCGCGCCAGCCGTACCCGGCCCGGCGTGGTTTCAAACCGCTCCATATAAGCGTTGCCCTCTTCGTCAATCTGCTCAACCCGGGCGGTGATTTTGGCATGCAGATGCACAGCACCGCTTTCCAGCGCATGGTCAATCTCGTCCATATCGGCAAAGATCATGCCCTCGCCCTTCATGCCCTTGCGCATCAGGGTCACATAATAAAGCCCCAGAATCATATCCTGCGACGGCACGATGATCGGCGCGCCGTTGGAAGGGGAAAGCACGTTGTTGGTCGACATCATCAGCACCCGCGCCTCCAACTGGGCTTCCAGCGAGAGCGGCACATGCACCGCCATCTGGTCGCCATCAAAGTCGGCATTAAAAGCCGAGCAGACCAGCGGGTGCAGCTGGATCGCCTTGCCCTCGATCAGAACCGGCTCAAATGCCTGAATGCCAAGGCGGTGAAGCGTGGGCGCACGGTTGAGCATCACCGGGTGTTCGCGGATCACCTCATCGAGGATATCCCACACTTCGGCGCGCTCTTTTTCCACCAGCTTCTTGGCCTGTTTTACCGTGCTGGAAAGGCCCTTGGCCTCAAGGCGGCTATAGATAAACGGCTTGAAAAGCTCCAGCGCCATCTTTTTGGGCAAGCCGCATTGGTGCAGCTTAAGCTCCGGGCCGGTCACAATCACCGAACGGCCGGAGAAATCCACCCGCTTACCCAGCAGGTTCTGCCGGAAGCGGCCCTGCTTGCCTTTGAGCATATCGGAAAGCGATTTCAGCGGGCGCTTGTTGCCACCGGTAATCACCCGGCCACGGCGGCCGTTGTCAAACAAAGCGTCAACCGATTCCTGCAACATGCGCTTTTCGTTACGCACGATGATATCGGGCGCGCGCAGCTCGATCAGCCGCTTCAGGCGGTTGTTGCGGTTGATCACCCGGCGATAAAGGTCGTTGAGGTCCGAGGTGGCAAAACGGCCACCATCCAGCGGCACCAAGGGGCGCAGCTCGGGCGGGATCACGGGGATCACCGTCAGGATCATCCACTCGGGCCGGTTGCCGCTTTCGCGGAAATTCTCCACCAGTTTCAGGCGCTTGATAATCTTTTTGGGCTTCAATTCCCCGGTGGCTTCGGCCAGATCAGCGCGCAGTTGCTCGGCTTCGGCGTCAAGGTCAATCGCGGCCAGCATCTCGCGGATGGCTTCCGCGCCAATGCCGGCGGTGAAGGCGTCCGCGCCATACTGATCTTCCGCATCGAGGAATTCTTCCTCGGTCAGCAACTGGCCCTGGGTGAGGTCGGTCAGGCCCGGCTCGATCACCACATATTGCTCGAAATACAAGATACGCTCAAGGTCGCGCAGGGTCATATCCAGCATCAGACCAATGCGGCTGGGCAGGGATTTGAGGAACCAGATATGGGCCACGGGTGCTGCCAGATCAATATGCCCCATGCGCTCGCGGCGCACCTTTTGCAATGTGACTTCCACACCGCATTTCTCGCAGGTCACGCCGCGATATTTCATGCGCTTATACTTGCCGCACAGGCACTCGTAATCTTTGATCGGGCCAAAGATGCGGGCACAAAACAGCCCGTCACGCTCGGGTTTGAACGTGCGGTAGTTGATGGTTTCCGGCTTTTTGATCTCGCCAAATGACCAGCTCAAGATCCGCTCTGGCGAAGAGAGCGAGATTTTGATTTCGTCAAAGGTTTTCAACGGCTGGACCGGATTAAACGGGTTTGTGATTTCCTGGTTCATTTTATGATCCTCAATCTTATTTCAATGGCAAGGGCGACGAAACGCCCCTACTCCGCCTCCGAATCCAGCAGCTCGATATTCAAACCGAGTGACCGAATTTCCTTCACAAGCACGTTAAACGATTCCGGCACGCCAGCCTCGAAATTGTCCTCGCCCTTGACGATGCTTTCGTAAACCTTGGTCCGGCCTGCCACGTCATCCGATTTGACGGTCAGCATCTCCTGCAAGGTGTAAGCGGCGCCATAAGCCTCCAGGGCCCAGACCTCCATCTCACCAAAGCGCTGGCCACCAAACTGCGCTTTACCACCCAATGGTTGCTGGGTGACCAGGCTGTAAGGCCCGGTAGAACGCGCGTGGATTTTCTCGTCCACGAGGTGGTGCAGTTTCAGGATATACTTCATGCCAACCGTAACCGGGCGGGCAAATTGCTCGCCGGTGCGACCGTCATAAACCACCGATTGGCCGGAGGTATCAAGCCCCGCGCGGGTCAATGCATCGTTGACATCCGCTTCTTTGGCGCCGTCAAATACCGGCGTTGCAATCGGCACGCCGTAAGTGACATTGCCCGCCGCTTCGAGAATCTCATCCTCGTCCATATCGGCGGTGGCTTCAGCATAGGTATCCTCGCCATAAGCGATTTTCATCGCATCTTTAACCGGAGTCATATCGCCGGAGCGGCGGTATTCCTGCAAGGCGCTGTCAATGGAGCGGCCAAGGTTATGCGCGGCCCAGCCCATATGGGTTTCCAGAATTTGCCCCACATTCATCCGTGAAGGCACGCCAAGCGGGTTCAGCACCACATCAACCGGGGTGCCATCCGCCAGAAACGGCATATCTTCCTGCGGCACCACTTTGGAGATAACCCCCTTGTTGCCGTGCCGGCCCGCCATTTTGTCACCCGGTTGCAGCTTGCGCTTGACCGCAACAAACACCTTCACCACTTTCATCGCCCCCGGTGGCAGGTCGTCGCCACGGCGCACTTTCTCCACCTTGTCTTCAAAGCGCGCGGTCATGCTGCGCTTGTTGGCTTCAAACTGGGCATTCAACGCTTCCACCTGTGCGGCGTCCTTGTCATCACCAAGGGCAAGCTGCCACCACTGGCCCTTGCTCAGGCTATCGAGCAGCTCCTCGGTAATTTCCGAACCGGCTTTCACGCCTTTCGGGCCTTTCACGGCCTTTTTGCCCAGCAGCATGGTTTTCAGGCGGCCATAGGTGTTGCGCTCCAGAATGGCGATCTCGTCGTCACGGTCGCGCGAGAGCCGCTCGACCTCTTCCCGCTCGATCTGGATGGCGCGCTCGTCTTTATCAATGCCGTGGCGGTTAAACACCCGCACATCAACAACCGTGCCAAAATCGCCGGGCTTCAGGCGCAGTGAGGTATCACGCACATCAGAGGCCTTCTCGCCAAAGATCGCCCTGAGCAGCTTCTCCTCCGGGGTCATGGCGCTTTCACCCTTGGGGGTGATCTTGCCCACCAGAATATCGGCCGGCCCCACTTCGGCGCCGATATAAACGATGCCCGCCTCGTCAAGGTTGCGCAAAGCCTCCTCGCCGACATTGGGAATATCGCGGGTGATTTCCTCAGGCCCGAGCTTGGTATCGCGCGCCGCAACCTCGAATTCCTCGATATGGATCGAAGTGAACACATCGTCTTTCACGATCCGCTCGGAGATCAGGATCGAATCCTCATAGTTGTAGCCCTGCCATGGCATGAAGGCCACCAGCACGTTTTTGCCCAGCGCCAATTCACCCAGATCAGTGGATGGGCCATCGGCAATCACCTCGGCTTTATGCACCTTGTCACCCACCTTCACCAGCGGGCGCTGGTTGATACAGGTGTTCTGGTTGGAGCGCTGGAACTTGCGCAGGCGATAAATATCCACCCCCGGATCACCCACTTCAAGGTCCTCCGTGGCGCGCACAACGATGCGCATCGCGTCCACCTGATCCACAATGCCGCCGCGTTTGGCAACGATCGCCGCGCCGGAATCCCGCGCCACAACCTCTTCAATACCGGTGCCGACAAGGGGCGCCTCGGCAATCACCAAAGGCACCGCCTGGCGTTGCATGTTCGAGCCCATCAAGGCGCGGTTGGCGTCATCATTTTCCAGAAACGGAATAAGAGAGGCCGCAACCGATACCAACTGCTTGGGCGAAACATCGATCAGGTCGATGTTTTCCGGCGGGTTGAGCATGTGCTCACCGGCTTGCCGTGTCGAAATCAGGTCATTCACAAAGCGGCCATCCTCGTCGAGGTTGGCATTGGCCTGCGCCACGGTGTAGCGCATTTCCTCGGTGGCTGACATATAGCGCACCTCGTCGGTGACCTGACCGTCTTTCACCGTGCGATACGGGGTTTCGATAAAGCCGTATTTATTGACCCGCGCATAAGAGGCCAGCGAGTTGATCAGGCCGATATTCGGCCCCTCCGGGGTTTCAATCGGGCACAGGCGGCCATAATGGGTCGGGTGCACGTCGCGCACCTCAAAACCGGCGCGCTCGCGGGTCAGCCCGCCAGGCCCAAGGGCTGAAAGGCGGCGCTTATGCGTCACTTCCGAAAGCGGGTTGTTTTGGTCCATGAACTGGCTGAGCTGGGAAGATCCGAAAAACTCGCGCACCGCTGCTGCGGCGGGCTTGGCGTTGATCAGGTCTTGCGGCATCACGTTGTCGATCTCAACACTGCTCATGCGCTCGCGAATCGCGCGCTCCATGCGCAGCAGGCCAACCCGATACTGGTTTTCCATCAGCTCGCCCACGCTCCGCACCCGGCGGTTGCCAAGGTGGTCGATATCGTCAACCGAACCTTTGCCATCCCGCAGATCGACCAGGCCCTTGATCACGGCGATAATGTCTTCCTTGCGCAAAGTGCGCTGGGTGTCGGGCGCATCCAGCTCCAGGCGCATGTTCATTTTCACCCGGCCAACGGTAGAAAGGTCAAACCGGTCGCTGGAAAAGAACATCGCGTCAAACATGGTTGAAGCGGCCTCGACGGTGGGCGGCTCGCCCGGGCGCATCACGCGGTAGATATCCAGAAGCGCGGTATCGCGGTTCAGGTTTTTATCCAGCGCCATGGTGTTGCGCATGTAAGGGCCAACATTGATATTATCGATATCCAGCGTCGGGATTTTGGTCACGCCATTATCAAGCAGGGTTTTCAGGGTGCCGCCAATGACATTGCCATCTTTGTCCAGCTCTTCGGTGATCTCGCCGCCAGCTTCTATCCAGATTTCACCGGTTTCCTCGTTGATGATATCCTTGGCCGAAAACCGCCCGATGATGCTGTCAAGCGGCGCCAGAATCTCGGTGACCTCGCCCGCATCAACCAGCTTTTTCACCGTGCGCGGGGTAACCTTTTTGCCCGCCTCAGCGATCACCTCGCCGGATTTGGCATCCACGATGTCATAGCTCGGCTTGGTGCCTTTGATCCGCTCGGGGAAGAACTTGGTCGCCCAGCCCTTTTTCTTTTTATTCAGCTTGTAATCAACCGTATCGTAATAGGCATCCATGATGCCTTCCTGATCCAGCCCCAGCGCATAAAGCAGGGTGGTTACCGGCAATTTGCGGCGGCGGTCGATGCGGGTGTAAACATTGTCCTTGGCGTCAAACTCAAAATCAAGCCAAGAGCCGCGATAAGGGATGATCCGGCTGGTGAAAAGCAGCTTGCCAGAAGAGTGGGTTTTGCCTTTGTCATGGTCAAAAAACACGCCAGGGCTACGGTGCATCTGGGAAACGATGACCCGCTCGGTACCGTTGACGATAAAGGTGCCGATATCTGTCATCAGCGGCATGTCACCCATGAAAACTTCTTGTTCTTTAATGTCTTTCACGGTGCGCGCACCGGTATCCTCATCCACATCAAACACGATGAGGCGCAGGGTCACCTTCAAGGGCGCGCTATAGGTCATATCGCGCTGCTGGCACTCTTCCACGTCATATTTCGGCGCTTCCAGCTCGTATTTCACATATTCGATGCTGGCGGTATCGTTGAAATCCTTGATCGGAAAAACCGAGTTGAACACGGCATTGATGCCCGCATCATCCAGCGGATTGCCTTTTTCGCCCGAGTCCAGAAACAGATCGTAGGAGCTTTTCTGCACCTCGATCAGGTTTGGCATTTTAGCGATTTCTTCAATGTGACCGTAAAATTTACGGATACGTTTGCGACCTGAAAATGTCTGAGCCATGCTCTAAATTACCTTTTTCAACGCCCGGCACATGATTGGGAGCATGCACCTCAAGCCCTGCGGTTGGGCCGACCCATTCTTGCGCGCTTCCCAAGGCGCGCGTCCGGTCGGCTTGCACCTTTCAAGAGGTCTGGAAACAGGCCCCTTGAAAGACGCAAAATGCTGAACCCGCCAATTTCAGCGGATCCAGCCTTTTATATGGCTGCGGCAAATGCCGCGCGCATTACTTCAGCTCAACAGTGGCGCCAGCGGCTTCCAGTTTCGCTTTGATCTCTTCAGCTTCAGCTTTGTTAACGCCTTCTTTAACGGCCTTGCCGCCTGCGTCCACAACGTCTTTCGCTTCTTTGAGGCCAAGGCCGGTGATGGCCCGAACTTCCTTGATCACACCGATTTTCTTGTCACCTGGCGATACCAGAATAACGTCGAATTCGTCTTTTTCCTCGGCTGCGCCACCGGCGTCACCACCGGCACCACCGGCAACCATGACAGCGCCGCCGGCAGCCGGCTCGATGCCGTGCTCGTCTTTGAGGATATTTTTCAGTTCTACAGCTTCGAGAAGGGTCAGACCAACAATCTCATCAGCAAGTTTTTTCAGATCAGCCATTTTTTGTGCTTTCCGTATTAAGTTTCAATTTGCTTCCGGTATGGGTGCGCCCCACATCAACCCGGTCATAAGTCGTAGAGTTACGCTGCCTGCTCTTCGAGGGTAGAAAGTATACCCGCGATATTGCTTGCAGGTGCGCCAACAGCGCCAGCGATGTCAGAAGCAGGGGCAACAAGACAAGCAGCGATAGAGGCCAGAACCTCTTCACGGCTTGGCATGGCTGCCACAGCTTTAACACCGGCAGGGTCAAGCACAGTGCCGCCCATGGTTCCGCCAAGAATTACGAGCTTGTCGTTTTCCTTTGCGAAGCCTTGCGCAACTTTTGCCGCTGCCACCGGATCGGTGGAATAGGCAAGCACAGCCTGGCCCTTGAGCAGATCACCCATTTCTTCAAATGGTTTTCCGCTCAAAGCGATTTTGGCGAGCCTGTTTTTGGCAACGCGAACCGTTGCGCCGGCGTCTTTCATACGCAGGCGCAGGTCCGTCATCTCTGCAACTGTAAGACCGGTGTAATGTGCAACCACAATCACACCAGAGTCCGTGAAGATCTGGTCGAGTTCGCCGACCACGGCTTCTTTTTGGGCTCTATCCACAGATTTGCTCCAGTTTATGGAAGGGTCACCCCCTCCGGCTCAATTTCACTGGCACTTGTGCGCCAGCGTCTCGGTCCTTACGGAACCAGCCAAAACCTCCGGGCCAAGGGCCTATCAGTTTCTTTTGCTTCCATCTCAAGCAGGCAATTAAGCCTTTCGGCACCCGCTATCTCGGACGAAAGGCGGGCCGTGAAGCCCACCCAAACCCCTTGCGGGGATCTCTTATTCGGCGGTGGCCGCCGCGATATCAAGGGTCACGCCCGGGCCCATGGTCGAGCTGAGCGCGATCTTCTTGATATAGGTGCCTTTTGCGCCGCTCGGGCGGGCTTTGTTTACCGCATTGATAATCGACTTGACGTTCTCAACCAGCTTGGCCTCACTGAATGACGCCTTGCCAATACCCGCATGCACAACCCCGGCTTTTTCCGCCTTGAACTGCACTTCGCCACCTTTGGCAGCTTCAACAGCGGCCTTGATGTCCATGGTTACCGTGCCAACCCGCGGGTTGGGCATCAGGTTGCGTGGGCCAAGGATTTTGCCCAACCGGCCAACGATCGGCATCATGTCAGGGGTTGCAATGCAGCGGTCAAAATCGAGCTTGCCCTGCTGGATGCTTTCCATCAGGTCTTCCGCACCAACAATATCCGCCCCGGCAGCCGTGGCTTCTTCAGCCTTGTCACCACGGGCAAACACGGCCACGCGCACGGTTTTACCAGTGCCATTTGGCAAGGCGACAACGCCGCGCACCATCTGGTCAGCGTGGCGCGGGTCAACCCCGAGCGCAAACGCAATATCCACGGTCTCGTCAAACTTGGCGGTGGCATTGGCCTTCACCAGCGCCACGGCTTCTTCCACAGAAACTTCCGACTTGCCATCAAAAGCGGCTTTCGCAGCCGCAAAGCGTTTTCCTACATTCGCCATGATCTACCCCTTAACCTCGATACCCATCGAGCGGGCCGAGCCCATGATGATTTTGACCGCACCTTCGATATCAACCGCATTCAGGTCTTTCATCTTGGCTTCGGCAATCTCTTTCACCTGCTTCACGGTGACCGAGCCAACAATCTCCTTCGCGGGGTTGTTGGCACCGGATTTCACCTTGGCGGCTTTTTTGAGCATATAAGATGCCGGCGGGGTTTTGATATCCATGGTGAAGGATTTATCAACATAATAGGTGATAATGGTCGGGCATGGCGCACCGGCCTCCATATCCTGGGTTTTGGCGTTAAACGCTTTACAAAACTCCATGATATTCAGCCCGCGCTGACCCAATGCCGGGCCTACGGGTGGAGAGGGGTTTGCCTTACCGGCAGGCACTTGCAGCTTCATCGTGCCAGCAACTTTTTTGGCCATCATGGCCTCCTTTGTTCATCATCGCCGCTTGCGCGGCATGGTATAGTGGTGCGGCTGCAGCCATGGCCCAACCTCCCACCGGGGTTAACACTAGGTAATTTTGGATACCTGAGTGAATTCAAGCTCAACCGGGGTGGCCCGGCCAAAAATAGATACGGTCACTTTCAGGCGGGCATTTTCCTGATCCACCTCTTCAACCATGCCCGAAAAGCCCTCAAACGGCCCGTCGGTCACATTGACCTGCTCGCCGATATCAAAGAAGATCAGGTTGCGCGGCGCATCGGCGCTCTCGTCAACCTGGTTCAATATGCGGGCCACCTCGGCATCGCGCATCGGCGAAGGTGTATTTTGCGCGCCCAAAAACCCGGTCACGCGGTTGATATTGTTGATCGCGTGGTAAGCGCGGTCGGTCATTTCCATCTTGACCAGCACATAGCCCGGCATGAAGCGCCGCTCGCGGGTCACCTTTTTGCCCCGGCGCATTTCCAGCACCTCTTCCGTGGGCACCAGAACCTGCTCAATCTCATCCTCAAGGCCCTGTTGCACAATAGCCTCTTCGATCGCTTCCGCGATTTTCTTTTCGAAGTTCGAAAGGACGCTTACCGAATACCAGCGTTTCGCCATTTTTTATCAGTGCCTTCAATGCTGCGACAATGCCGCTATTTGTCAAATTTTTCAGGTGGTTAGCCCGCATTTTCCCAAAAAGACAAAGCGCGCTGCCGAATTGAATTTCGAATCGAAGCGCGCCATCTGTTGGTGGAGGTTCAGCCTATAACGCCATGTCACCCCAAGATCAAGAGGAAGCAACCGCCAAAACACCTTCCAGCCCGGTGCGGATCAACAGATCGACCAGAAAGAAGAAAATCGCGGCAAACAGCGCCATGGCAAATACCATCGCGGTGGTGAGCATGGTTTCACGCCGGGTCGGCCAGACGATTTTCGAAACCTCCGAGCGCACCTGCTGGATAAATCGGAACGGATTTGCCTTTGCCATGTCTGGCTCCTGAATCGGGAAAATGCATCTGGCGGATAAATACGCACTCTGAACCAAAAGTGCAAGCCCCGCCCGGGCTGCAAAACGCCGGCACACCAGCCTTCCGCTTTGGGGAAAACGGTTTGGCCGGGCAAAAACCTCTGTTCAGCATTTGTTCGATCGGTTAGGTTGAGGCAAAAGGAGCGCCGATGTTTGAGCAAATGATTGCGGAACTGCAAGCCAGCCCCGGCTGGATAAAAGCCTTGCTGGCAGGCCTGGCCATCGCCGCGCTTTGGAGCTTTGCATCCAGACGCAAAGCCGCTCTGGCGCGGGCCGAAACGGCAGCGATGGCCGCCAAAGAACAGGCCGCAGGGCATGAGGCCCGGCTCGCCGAATTGCTGCTTGAATTGCGCAGCACCCAAAAAACACTGGAAGAGGTACATATTGAAAACGCGCGGCTGGAAACCTCTTTGGAGATGCAGCACCAAAACAACGCGGAAAAAATCGCGCTGCTCAACGATAATGGTGAACGCCTGAAGAGTGAGTTCACAGCGCTGGCCGCACAGGTGATGGACACTCATGGCGAAAAATTCGACCGGCAGAATGCCGAGCGGCTCAAGCTGGTGCTGCAACCGCTCAAGGAGCATATCGGCAAGTTCGAAGCCGAGTTGCGCAATGTGCATGAAGCGGCGGGGAAAGACCGGGTGGCGCTCAAGGCCGAGATCGACATGCTGACCAAACGCAGCCTAGAGGTTTCGGAAGAGGCGCATAACCTGACCCAGGCATTAAAGGGCGATGCCCAGAAACAAGGCGCGTGGGGCGAGATGGTGCTGGCAACAATTCTGGAGCGCTCGGGGCTGCGCGCGGGTGAGGAATATGAAATGCAGGTTCACCACCGCGATGAAGAGGGACAGGGGTTTCGCCCGGATGCGGTGGTGAACCTGCCCGGCGGGCGGCGGCTGGTGGTGGACAGCAAGGTCTCGCTGGTGGCTTATGAGCGGGCGGTGAATGCCGAAAATGAGCCGGCAAAGGCGGTGGATCTGAAGGCGCATGTCGGGTCCGTCAAGAAGCATATCGACACGTTGAGCGCCAAGAAATACCACGCTTTTGATGACGGGGCGGTAGATTATGTGATCATGTTCATGCCGATTGAGAGCGCCTTTGCCGAGGCGGTGAAGGCCCAGCCCGATCTGGTGCATTACGCGGCGGACCATAATGTGCTGATCGCCTCGCCAACCAACCTGATGATGGCGCTGAAAACGGTGGAAAACCTGTGGAGTGTGGAGCGGCGCAACAAAAATGCGCTGGAAATCGCGCGGCAGGCGGGCACGCTTTACGATAAATTTGTCGGCTTCATTGGCAATGTTGAAAAGATCGGCACCGCGCTTGACGCTGCACAAAAGGCGCAATCAGACGCGATGAAGCAACTGACAACCGGCAAAGGTAATTTGGCGGCGCGCGTGGAAACGCTGAAAAAACTCGGGGCGCGTACGGAAAAGCAGATCGGGCAGGAATTTGACAAAGACGAACCGCCGCGACTGGGTTAGCCAGGCTTTCCGACCAGCAGAAACAGCGCTGATTTCGGGCTGGCCTGGAAATGGTGTTCGACCTTCAAAACCTGCCGTTTTGATTGCGCCCCTCCCGCTTGCTTTACAATAGGCAGAAGCGGGCTGCCTTGCCGGATTTCACCCCTTGAAAGCCAGAAAAGCCTTCCTAAATTAGAGTCATTAGGCGCCAAACGGGCCTGATAAACTGGCCTGTCCAATGAAGGAAGGCCGCAAAATGTGTCGCTCAAAGGAGGATACCCAATGCGAAATTTTGACCTGACCCCGCTTTATCGCTCGACCGTCGGCTTTGACCGTCTGGCCAGCATTCTGGATAACGTGACCCGCTCGGATGGCGGCTCCAGTTACCCGCCCTATAATATCGAAAAAACCGATGATGATACC
>WFQA01000228.1 GCA_015487255.1 Paracoccaceae bacterium
GATGTGCGCACGTATCGCCGCCGCAAGCGCTGGCTGAACTGATGGCTGGTTATTACGATACGCTGGAAACCCGCTCGGAGGATGAGCGCGATATGGCGCTGGCGCGGGAGCTTCCGGCCCAGATAGACAATGCCAAGGATAATGCGCCAGCGATGGCGGCGCGTCTGATGGAGGTTTGTGCCGCTGATATCAGCTCGCGCGCCGCGCTGGCAGCCCTGCCCGTGCTGCGAAAATCGGAATTGGGGGCGGCGCAAAAGGCCAACCCGCCTTTTGGTGGTTTTGCCACCGGGCGGGGGATCAGCCATGTGTTTCAAAGCCCCGGCCCGATTTATGAGCCGGGGGGCAGCGCGCCGGACTGGTTTCGCCTTGGGCGGTTTTTACATGCGGCGGGGGTTGGCGCGGGCGATGTGGTGCAGAATTGCTTTTCTTATCACCTGACCCCGGCGGGCATGATGTTTGAAAGCGGCGCCAGAGCGGTGGGGGCGGTGAGCTTTCCGGCGGGCACCGGGCAGAGCGAGCAGCAGGCACAGGCGGCGGCGCAGCTTGGGGTCAGCACCTATGCCGGCACGCCGGATTATTTGAAGACCATCCTCGACAAGGGGGCGGAACTGGGGTTGGACCTGAGCAGAATTACCCGTGCGGTTGTCGGTGGCGGCGCGCTGTTTCCGAGCTTGCGGGCTGAATATAAGGATCGCGGCATTGCCTGCCTGCAATGCTATGCCACGGCCGACCTCGGCAATATCGCATATGAAAGCCCGGCGATGGAGGGGATGATCGTGGATGAAGGGGTGATCGTGGAGATCGTCACCCCCGGCACCGGCGACCCGGTGGCGGCAGGCGAGGTTGGCGAGGTTGTGGTGACCACGCTCAACCCCGATTATCCGCTGATCCGCTTTGCCACCGGTGATCTTTCGGCCATTTTGCCCGGTATCAGCCCGTGCGGGCGCAGCAATATGCGGATAAAGGGCTGGATGGGCCGGGCGGACCAGACCACCAAGATCAAGGGCATGTTTGTGCGCCCCGAGCAGGTGGCGGCATTGGTGGCGCGCCACCCCGAGGTGCAAAAGGCCCGCCTCACCGCCCTGCGCGAAGGTGAGCAGGATAAGATGCTGGTGCAGGTTGAGGCCGAGGGGGCGGATATGGCCGCGTTGCAGGCCTCGGTGCAGGCCGTTTTAAAGCTGCGCGGCGAGGTGGAGATCCTGCCACCGGGCAGCCTGCCAAAAGATGGTATCGTCATCGACGATAAGCGGAAATATGACTAAAACCCATCCATAAACGCCCGCCACCCCGCCAAGGGCTGGTTTGATATGCGTAATCCGTTAAGCTTGTGGCAACAACGCAGGAGGATTTGTTATGCGTATTTTTAAGATCATCCCTTTGGTCGCCGCTTTGCTGGCCTTTGCCGGGCTGGGCGCATCGGCGCAGAATGTTGCTCTGGTGCTGTCCAACGGCAATTATGAAAACGCGGTGGATGTGGACAACATCTCGCGCCGCCACCAGCAGCTGGTGCGGGCTTTTCAGGCGCAGGGCTATGAGGTGATCGAGGGCCAAGATCTGACCCGGCTTGAGACCCGCCGCACCATCAGCGCTTTTGCCGATGCGCTGGAAGGGGCCGAGATTGCCGTGATCAGCCTGCAGGGCCATGTGGTGCATTTTGGCGAGACCTCGTGGTTTTTACCCGCTGACATCAATGCAAATTCGGTGACGGGGGTTGAGTTTCGCGCGGTTTCGCTGGATTTCTTTGCACAGCTCCTGGGGCAGAAGCCCGGGCGCTCGGTTTTGTTTGTTGGCGAAAGCGGACGGATGCCCGCCGAGGTGCCGCTGCTCAAGCAGGGGTTGGCGCGGATGAACCTGCCGCGCGGGGTGATGATGGTTTCGGGTGCTTATAACGAGGTAAAAAACATTATCGAAAACCGCTTCATGCGCCGCAATACCAAGGTGCTGGATGTGTTGCGCGGCGATATCGGAGCGCTGGAGGTTGAGGGTGATATTCCGGCCGCGCTGGTGCTGGCTGATGGGCGCGGGCCTGTGGTATCCGGCGACGAAGCGCGGGAGGCGGCACTTGGGTTGAACCAGAGTGAGCGCCGGGCCATCCAGCGTGATCTGACCGCGCTTGGCTATGATACGCGCGGCATTGACGGGCTGTTTGGCAATGGCACCCGTGGTTCGATCCGTGACTGGCAGCGGCGCGAGCGGCTTGATGTAACCGGTTATCTGACCGAAGAGCAGATCAGGCTGTTGCGCCGCCAGGCCGGTGAGGCCCGCGAGGTGAACGAGGCCAATGACCGCCGTTTCTGGGCGCAAACCGGGGCGGGTGGCAGCGAGCGGGGCCTGCGCCGCTATCTGGACCGCTACCCCAACGGGGTGTTTTCCAACCGGGCGCGTGCCGATCTGGCACGGCTGACCGCAGTGAGTGACGAGCAGGCCTGGGCGCGCGCGGTGCGAATAGACACCCCGGAATCCTACCGGCGGTATCTGCATGATTATCCGAACGGCATTTACAAGGATATCGCCCGTGAGCGAATCGATACGCCGCCGGAAGTGGTTGAAAGCGATGCAAGCCGGGTTGAGCGGGCCTTGCGGCTCAATCCGGTCACCCGGCTTTTGATCGAGCAGCGCGTTGCTGACCTGGGCTACCGCACCGGGCCGCGCGATGGTAATTTTGACCTGGCCACAAGGCAGGGGTTCAGAAGCTACCAGCGCGACAGGGGCCTGCCGGTGACCGGTTATGTGACCGCCGAAATGATCCGCCGCCTGCTGTTGGGCCAATAGCAAACGGGCCGCGCTGCATATGCGGCGCGGCCCTGATTTATCTATGATTACAATGCAGTATCAGCCCTGGCGTGCTTTGAAACGCGGCTGGGTTTTGTTGATCACATAAACCCGGCCCTTGCGGCGCACAATGCGGCAATCGCGGTGGCGGCCCTTAAGGGAGCGAAGCGAATTCTTGACTTTCATAGTCTCTCTCCAATTCATGGGCGCGCTGGCGCCGGTTAATCTTACTTCCGTCGGGGCGGAAAATGGTGGGCGTAACTGGGATTGAACCAGTGACCCCTTCGATGTCAACGAAGTGCTCTCCCGCTGAGCTATACGCCCTAAAAAAGCAACAAGCGCTGCATAAGCAACGCCCGCGTGGCATTTCTATAAGCGCAAGTGTGCGGGGGTTCAAGCGTTTTTGCGCCCGAATGGCATTATCTCGAAAATTTGCACAAACAGCCCATTGGGGCGGGCGCGGCTTCATGCTAGGCTGGCCGGGGCAGATAAAACGCAAGCCGCCCCAAACAAGGGTTCATTCAATATGTCACAAGCGTATTTTTTAAAAACCGACCCGGCACCGCAGAGTTGCGCGGTGTTTTCCAGCCCCCATAGCGGGGCCTGTTATCCGCCGGATTTTCTGAAGCGCGCCTGCCTGCCACCTTTGTTGCTGCGTTCCTCGGAAGATGCTTTCATCGACCGGTTTTTTGATGAAACCCTGAGCGCGCCGGTGCTGTGCGCGCGCTATCCGCGCGCCTATGTGGACCTGAACCGCGCCGCCGACGAACTGGACCCGGCGGTGGTTGCCGGGGCCGCCGGCCGCCCGACCAACCCGCGCATCGCCGCCGGGCTGGGGGTTATCCCGCGGGTGGTGGCCAATGGCCGCGCTATCCAGCTTGGCAAGATGCCGATGCAGGAGGCCAAAGCCCGGCTTGACCGCTGCTACACCCCGTATCACGAGGCGCTTCAGGCCCTGATCAACAGCCAGCATGCCCTCTTTGGCGCTTGCATATTGTTTGATCTGCACTCGATGCCGCACCGGGCGCTGCAGGGCGGTTTTTTGCCCAAGCGGCGGCCGGATGTGATATTGGGCGACCGCTACGGCACCGCCTGCGATCACTGGATCAGTGACCGGGTGGCCGAGGTTTTTACCGAAGCCGGATTCGAGGTGGCACGCAATGCGCCCTTTGCCGGCGGGCATATCACCCGCCATTACGGCCAGCCCCGAAACGGTGTGCATGCCATACAGATCGAGATCGACCGTAGCTTATACATGGATGAAAAGCGGATCACACCCCGCCCGGATTTCGAGGGTTTCCGGGCGCGGATCGGGGCGGTCATATTGAAGCTCGCCGCGATCAGGCCGGTGGCGCAGAGCCTTGCCGCCGAGTAAATCCCGGGGTGTTTGCCAAAAAAAAGACCGCGCAGGCGCGGCCTCAGGGAAAAGGGAGGAAACGCCTGTAACAGGCGTCTGGCACCCATCTAATGCTGCAATGCAGCAACTTCAATACCGCGATGCGAAATTATTTCAGTGCCCGGCCTTTTTTTATCGAATCCGTGCCGAATTTTTTGCGGATGCGATCGGTTGCCCCCTCGATACTGCGGCGTTTCGGGGCGTCGGCATCGAGCAGATCATCGGCGGTTTGCGCCTCGCTAACCGGGCAGAGATCACTGATGCCAACTCCGAGCAGGCGAAACGGGCCGTGCGGATGGGCTTTTTCCAGCAAGCGCCGCGCCACGGTATAGATACTGTCGGCGTGTTGCACCGGGGCAGGCAGGGTGAGCCGCCGGGAAAGCGTGCGAAAATCGCTGGTTTTGAGTTTCAGCAGCACCACCCGGCCAGCCCTGGCTTTGGCCTTGGCGCGGTCTGAGGTTTCAACGCTGAGCCGCCACAGATAGCCATCCAGCGCATCAAGCGCGCCGGTATCAACGCTGAAGGTGGTTTCGCGCGAGATGCTTTTGACCTTGGCCACGGGGCTGATGCTGCGCGCATCCCGACCGCGGGAAAGATCATAAAGCCGCAACCCCATACTGCCATAGCGCGCCGCCAGCTCTTTAGGGGAATAGCGCAGCAGGTCGTCGATTTTGCGAATGCCGTCACGGGCCAGTTTTTGCTGCATCGCCGGGCCAACCCCCCAAAGCATGCCCACCGGTTTGCCGGTTAGAAAGGCGGTGGTTTCAGCCTTGCCGATCAGGGCCATGCCGCGGGGCTTATCAATATCCGACGCGATTTTGGCGAGGAACTTATTATGCGAAAGCCCGATGGAAACCGTGATGCCGACCTCAGCCCTCACCCGTTTGGCCAGCCGGGCAAGTTGCACCACCGGCGGGGATTTGTGCAGGCGTTCGGTGCCGGTGAGGTCAAGAAAGGCTTCGTCCAGCGAAAGCGGTTCGATCATCGGGGTCAGTTCGTCCATCAAGGCCCTGATCTGCTTTGAGGCGGCCACATATGCGCCCATGCGGATCGGCACTTCCACCGCTTGCGGGCAGAGTTTGCGGGCCTGAAACATCGGCATGGCCGAGCGCACGCCGTGGATGCGGGCGAGATAGCAGGCGGTGGTGACCACGCCGCGCTGGCCACCGCCGACGATGACCGGCAGATCGCACAGGGCCGGGTTATCGCGCTTTTCAACCGAGGCGAAGAAGGCGTCGCAATCCATATGGGCGATGGAGAGTGACCACAGTTCGGCATGGCGCACCACGCGCGGCGAGCGGCATTTCGGGCAGGCAGTGGGGCCGGAAAACGGGTGCAGGCAATCGCGGCACAGAGCGGGCAAAGGGGCCATCTCTGCTCAACCCGGCTTGCGGCCAAAGAATTGCTTGCCGAGGTGGCGGGTGGCGGCAAGGGTTTCGCCCTTGATCAGCCAGGCAATGCCAAAGGCCCAGACGGCGACGGATTCCAGCCAGAACACCCAGTTTTCGGCCCAGGCCGGAAAGCTGTTGGGGTCGAGCAAGAATATACCAGCCGCGAGCAGGGCAAGGCAGGCCAGCGTGGCCGCGCCCAGTGCCTTGAACAATATCTTTCGCCCCGGGTCGGCGCAGCGCGAGAATTTGAAATAGGAGATCGCGCCGATTGCAGCCAGAAACACCCCGGCGGCGCCAAGATGGATGTTGCCAAACAGGGTGGGCGGGCCGGTATCGGTGGGCAGCAGGGCGACGATGATCACCGAAGCCCCCGCCAGCAGGGAAAGCGCGCGGTCAGACAGCCATTCCTGCCCGGATTTGTCATAGCCTTTATAGGCGAGCAGAAATGTGCCGATCACCAACAGGCTGCCAACAAAAATATCGCGCATATCCGAGTAATAATAGGCGCTGATCGAGGGGTAGATGCCCGCACCGTTCAGCCATGACCAGGCTATCAGCGAAGACGGCAGGAAGATGGCGACTCCGCCAACAATGCGGCGCAGGCCCATATACGAAATGATCCTTGGGTCGGGTGAATTGGCCAAAGCACTCCCCAGCAGCTTCATTGCATGATGGCAGAAAACTTGCGTGTTCGCAAGATGTTCTGCAAGGAGCGGCCGGCAGTGCGGTGGCATTTTTGCCGGGGCCGGCAAAAATGGGCTGCGGCGCCGTGGCCTCGCTGCGCTCGGCAAGAGGGTGGCAGACTTAGTGGAAGCGGGTGTTGACCTCTTGTGCTTGCGCCATGTTTTCAATGATCCGCCGCGCGGCGAGCTTGGGGGCCGGCGCTTGCCAGACCGGGCGGCCGACGACGATATAATCTGCCCCCGCGCTCAGTGCCTGCGCCGGGGTGGCGGTGCGCTTTTGGTCATCCGCCGCGCCATCGGCCATGCGCACGCCGGGAGTGACGATGAGCTTGCCTTTGGCCTCGGGTAAAGCTCGGACCAGGGCAGCCTCTTGCGGCGAGGCGATGACCCCGTCCGCCCCGGCCAGAAAGGCGCCCCGTGCGCGCTCGACAACCAACTCATGCAGCGCGCCGGGTTTGATCAGGCACTCATCGAGGTCGCTGCGCTCCAGTGCGGTGAGGATGGTGACGGCGAGGATTTTGGTGGCGCTATCGCCCCGGCCCATCACGGCGGCGCGCACCACATGGGGGTCACCATGCACGGTCAGGAAATCAAGATCATATTGCGCCAGCCCGCGCGTGGCTTTCTCTACCGTTGCGGGTATGTCAAACAGCTTCATATCCAGAAACACCCGTTTGCCCTTTTCCTTCAGCTCGATTGCCAGCGCCAGCCCGCCGCCGGTCAGCATGCCAAGGCCGATCTTGTAAAAGCTCACGCTGTCGCCCAGCCTGTCGGCCAGTTCCAGCCCGGCAAGCGCATCGGGCAGATCTAGGGCGACAATCAGGCGGGGGTCGGATTTGCTCATGAAAGGCTCCTTTGGGGCTGCATAGGCCAACTGCGCCGCCTATGCAACATCGCGGTAGATGATCCGCATATCCGGCGCTTCGGTGCAATACATATGCACCCAGATATAGGCATGCGAAAACAGCGCCAGCGCCAATGCGTTCCATGAACCGGTGAGCAGGGCTATGGCCCAGAAGCCCAGAAACACCACGCTATACATGCCGTTTTCGAAATATTTGAAAAGCCCCTGATCGACCAGCGGCATATTGGCGTAGCGGTCATGGAAATGGTCACCGCCTAGCGCGCGGGGGATGGTGAAATATTTGAGCACCGAGTGCATGCCCCAGGCCGCGGGGATCAGCAGCGCTGTTCCGGCAGTGATCTGCACCATGCGGTTGCCCTCCAGCGTGCCGGTGCTGGCCAGCCCGGTGGCCAGCAGCAAGAGCGGGCGCGCGGCCAGCATGGGCAAAAAAACCATCCCCCAGAGCTTAAGCGCCTTGCCCCCAAACAGCCGCACCATCAGGTTGAGGTGCAGTTGCAGCCGAAACACCAGCGCCACGATGACCTGATGCGCCACAATCAGGCCAATGGTGAGATAAGCCCAGTTGAGTGCTGAAATACCCAAAAACCCCGCCCCTTCGTCACGCAGCCAGGCGCTGGCCCCGACCACCAGTAAAATGGCAATCATCACATGCTGCGCCTGCCCGCGGAATATTTCCGATTTCGGGGTGTTGGCGCGAATATCGGCCAGATTGCGCATCGGGTATTCCTCCTGCCTGATATCCTAGCACCTCTGTTGAAAATCGCCAGCCCACCCCTTGCAGGGGGCATTTCAACCCCCCATTTATAACGCAAAGGCCGTGCCACAAGGGCGGCTTGCAACCAAGGCCATTACCGGCATGCCAGACGGGTGCCGGCAAAGCGTTACCGGCTCAGGTAAAATCGCAACCGGCTGCCTTTCGCTGCACCCAAGTGCAAATTGCGATGCGGTTGGCTCGATCAGAACCGGAAGTGCTGTATATGGATGCTTAAAGGAGAAAGATATGAATTTCGAAAAATTCACCGAGCGCTCGAAGGGGTTTGTGCAGGCAGCACAAACCATTGCCCAGCGCGAAGACCACCAGCGCTTTGTGCCCGAGCACCTGCTCAAGGCGCTGCTGGACGATGATCAGGGCATGGCGGGCAATCTGATAAAATCGGCTGGCGGAGACCCGCGCATCGCGCTGGCCGCGGTGGATGCCGCATTGGGCAAGCTGCCAAAAGTAGAGGGCAGCGGCCAGCTTTATATGGATGGCCAGACCAGCAAGGTGCTGGGCGAGGCCGAGAAACTGGCTGAAAAGGCCGGGGATAGTTTTGTGGCTGTCGAGCGGCTGCTGACCGCGCTGGCGATTGTGAAATCCAAGGCGGCGGATGCGCTGAAGGATGCGGGCGTGACCGCGCAATCGCTGAACGAGGCGATCAACAAAATCCGGAATGGCCGCACCGCCGATAGCGCCAGTGCCGAGGATACCTATGAGGCGCTGAAGAAATTCGCCCGTGATCTGACGGAAGCGGCGCGCGAGGGCAAGATCGACCCGATCATTGGCCGTGACGAGGAAATTCGCCGCACCATGCAGGTGCTGAGCCGCCGCACCAAGAATAATCCGGTGTTGATTGGCGACCCCGGCGTGGGCAAAACCGCGATAGCCGAGGGGCTGGCGCTGCGTATCGTCAATGGTGATGTGCCGGATTCGATTGCCAATAAAAAGCTGATGGCGCTGGATATGGGGGCGCTGATTGCCGGGGCGAAGTATCGTGGTGAATTCGAGGAGCGGTTGAAATCGGTGCTCAACGAGGTGACCGATGCAGCGGGGGAGATCATCCTGTTCATCGATGAGATGCACACGCTTGTCGGGGCTGGTAAATCCGACGGAGCGATGGACGCCTCCAACCTGCTGAAACCTGCGCTGGCACGGGGTGAGCTGCATTGTGTCGGCGCAACCACGCTGGATGAATACCGCAAATATATCGAGAAAGACCCGGCGCTGGCGCGGCGCTTCCAGCCGGTGCTGATCGAGGAGCCAACGGTGGAGGATACCGTCAGCATCCTGCGCGGGATCAAGGAGAAATACGAGGTTCATCACGGGATCAGGATAACCGACAGCGCGCTGGTGGCGGCGGCCACGCTTTCGGATCGCTACATCACCAACCGGTTTTTGCCTGACAAGGCGATTGACCTGATGGACGAGGCCGCCGCCCGCCTGCGCATGGAGGCTGACAGCAAGCCCGAGGAACTGGACGCGATTGACCGCGAGATCCTGCAAAAGCGGATCGAGGCCGAGGCGCTGAAAAAGGAAAAGGACCAGGCCAGCAAGGACCGGCTGGAAAAGCTGGAGAAAGACCTGGCGCGGCTGCAGGAGGAATCCGACGAGATGACCGCCCGCTGGCAGGGTGAGCGCGACAAACTGGCAAGCGCGCGCGACATAAAAGAAGCGCTCGATCAGGCCCGCGCCCGGCTGGAGCAGGCCAAGCGCGAGGGTGATCTCGGCAAGGCTGGCGAGCTTTCCTACGGGGTGATCCCCAAGCTGGAGGAAGATCTGGCTGAGGCCGAAGCGGCCGAAGAAAGCGACGTGATGGTCGAGGAAGCGGTGACAGCGGAGCATGTGGCCGGGGTTGTGGCGCGCTGGACCGGGATTCCGGTGGATAAAATGCTGGAAGGCGAGCGCGAGAAACTGCTGCGCATGGAAGAGGAACTCGGCAAACGGGTGATCGGGCAGGAACAGGCCGTGCGGGCTGTTGCCAATGCGGTGCGCCGCTCGCGCGCCGGGCTGGCGGACCCGAACCGGCCACAGGGCAGTTTTTTGTTTCTCGGGCCAACCGGGGTGGGCAAAACCGAGCTGACCAAGGCCTTGGCGGATTTCCTGTTTGATGATGACAATGCCATGGTGCGCATTGATATGTCTGAATTCATGGAGAAACACTCTGTGGCGCGGCTGATCGGGGCGCCTCCGGGCTATGTCGGCTATGACGAGGGCGGGGTGCTGACCGAAGCGGTGCGCCGCAAGCCTTATCAGGTGATCCTGTTTGACGAGGTCGAAAAGGCGCATCCGGATGTGTTTAACGTGCTGCTGCAGGTGCTGGATGATGGCCGGTTGACCGATGGGCAGGGGCGGGTGGTGGATTTCAAGCACAGCTTGATTATCCTGACCTCCAACCTTGGTTCGCAGGCACTTTCCATGCTGCCCGAGGGGGCGGATGTGGAGGAGGCGAAAGCCGAGGTGATGGAAGCGGTGCGCGGGCATTTCCGCCCCGAATTCCTGAACCGGTTGGACGAGATCGTGATCTTTGACCGGCTTTCGCGCGCGGATATGGACGGGATTGTCGATATCCAGATCGGGATTTTGCAGCGCCGTCTGGAGGGGCGCAAGATCACGCTGGCATTTGACGATGCGGCCCGCAAATGGCTGGCGAATGAGGGCTATGACCCGGTTTACGGGGCACGGCCGCTGAAGCGGGTTATCCAGCGCAACCTGCAAAACCGGCTCGCCGAGTTGCTGCTTTCGGGTGAGGTGCTTGACGGCGCGGTCATCCAAATTTCGGCGGATGGGGCCGGGCTGGTGGTGGGCAGCAGCCCGGCAGTGGTGCACTAAAAATTGAAAGGGGCGGCAAAACCATTGCCGCCCTGTTACGGCGCGCTTCTGATAATGAGCGGCATACCAATAGCACTATGGCGCGACATGACCAGTCTTTTTTTGAAAAACAACGCCCCCACGCTCAGGCCGAAAACCGGCACCAGAAAGCTGAAAGCATTGGCCCGATTCAGTTCCGTTTTTTCCAGGATCAATAGCCACAACCGGTAAACCCGCCAAAACCCATGCCGGCATCCGGCCCCGGCCAGTTTTTGCGCTATGATTTGTGCGGCTGTGGTCATTTTACATATCCGTCTCTTGTTTGCGGGAGTTTCATCCCCAGCACCTTGCCCGCCATCAGGTTGCGCAACATCTGCGCCGTGCCGCCGCCACTTTCAGTTTATGCTTGCGGCGGAGGGTGATATTGCTCATCCTGCGTTGATGAAACCCCATCTGCCCGTTCTTTTTATCACCATCACCGTTGTGCTTGATTCTGTTGGCGTGGGGCTGATGATGCCGGTAATGCCGGATTTGATCACCTCGATCACTGGCGAGACGGTTTCTCAAGCTGCGGTTTGGGGCGGGATACTGGCCTTTACCTATGCGCTGATGCAGTTCCTATTTGGCCCCACGGTTGGCAATCTTTCAGACCGGTTCGGCCGCCGGCCGGTGTTGCTCATATCACTGCTTATCATGGCGGCAGCCTATCTGATTTTCGGGCTGGCGCAGGCGATCTGGCTGCTGGTGGTGGCGCGGCTGATTACCGGCATTACTGGTGCCACCTTTGCCACCGCCAATGCCTATATGGCTGATATCACCCCGCCGGAAAAGCGCGCGGCCAGCTTTGGCCTGATTGGTGCAGCTTTCGGGCTGGGTTTTGTGCTTGGCCCGGCCATTGGCGGCGCGCTGGGTGAGTTGGGGCCGCGCGCGCCGTTTTATACAGCGGGGGCCGTGGCGCTGGCCAATGCCGTATTTGGCTATTTCGCCCTGCCTGAAACCCTGAGCAAAGACAAGCGGCGCGCGTTTGACTGGCTGCGCTGCAACCCATTTACCGCCCTGTTTCGCCTGCGCCTGGTGCCGCAAATTGGCGGGCTGGCGCTGATCCTGTTTCTGTTTGGTGTCGCACAGAATGTCTATCCGTCGGTCTGGGCATATTTCACCATCGAGCGCTTTGGCTTCACCCCCGGCATGATCGGGCTTAGCCTTGGCATATTTGGCCTGTGCATGGCGCTGGTGCAGGGCGGGTTGATCCGTGTGGTCATTCCGCGTTTTGGCGAGTGGAATGTGGCCCGCGCGGGGCTGGCATTGAATGTGGTTGTGCTGGCCATTACCGGCTTGATTTCCAGTCAGGTGTTTTTGTTTGTCCTGATGCCGTTTATGGCGCTTGGCATTATTGTTACGCCAGCGCTGCAGGGGGTGATGTCAAGAGCCACGGCGTCTGAGAATCAGGGAGAGCTGCAAGGGGTGCTGGCGTCAATTCAGGGGCTGGCGATGATTTTTTCACCACTGGTGATGACCTCCCTGTTTCGGGCATTTACGGCGGAATCGACCCCGCTTTACCTGCCCGGCGCTCCATTCCTGGCAGCGGCCGCGCTGTGCTTTGGGGCGCTGGGGCTGCTGATATGGCAACGTAAAACCCATTAGATTGAGTGGAGAAATATGCGCGAATCTTGCCGCCGGGACCGCCGAGCGAAGCGAGGCCAAGCCCAACGGGAGGTGACTTGTTGCGCAGCAACACGGCGTCCGACGGGCGGGAGAGCCTGCTTTCATTTTAAGCATGGTGTTTGTGGCAGACGCTGCTTTCCGCCTTCGGCGGCATTTTTCCGGTAAACCGCAAAAATGGCTGGCCGGCGGCGGTGGCCTCGCTTCGCTCGGCAAGGGGGCGCTGCCCCCTCGCTGCGCTCACCCCCGGAGTATTTGTAAAAGAAAGAATGGTGGCAATTCGAGCGGGCCTGCCTGAAGAAAGGCTGTCTTGAAAGGTCAATAAAAAGGCCCGCACTCTTTTGCGCGGGCCTTTCTTTTTCAATGCAACTCGCCTTAGTTGGGCAACTCGCCGTCAATGCCTTCAACATAGAAGTTCAGGCCTGCCAGCGTGCCGTCATCGGCCACTTCGCCGTCAGCCAGCCATACTGTACCATCCTGCTTGTTGATCGGGCCGGTGAAGGGGTGCAGCTCGCCCGATGCAATCGCGGCGATGGTCTCCGTGGCAAGCGCCTGCACATCTGCCGGGATCTTGTCGGAGAACGGGGCAATGCCAACCATGCCAGCGCCGATTCCATCCCAAACATCGGTGCTTTCCCATGTGCCATCCATGATCGCGCCCACGCGGTCAATGTAATAGGGGCCCCAGTTGTCGAGAATCGCGGTCAGCTGGGCGTTCGGGCCAAAGGCCGACATGTCAGAAGCCTGACCAAAGGCATAAACGCCTTTTTCCTCGGCAATGGTCATCGCGGCCGGGCTGTCTGTGTGTTGCATGATCACATCCACACCCTGCTCGATCAGCGCATTGGCGGCATCTGCCTCTTTGCCCGGGTCAAACCATGTGTAAACCCACACCACCTTGAACTCCACATCCGGGTTGACCGATTTGGCTGCCAGATAGGCGGAGTTGATGCCACGCACCACTTCCGGGATCGGGAAGGAGGCGATATAGCCGATTTTGTTGGTCTCGGTCATCGCACCGGCGATCTGGCCGATCACATAACGGCCCTCATAGAACCGGGCGGAATAAGTCGCCACGTTTTCGGCGCGCTTATAGCCGGTGGCATGGGCAAAGGCCACATCGGGGAACTCAGCCGCCACGTTGATCGTTGGGTCCATATAGCCAAAAGACGTGGTGAAGATGATATCAACCCCGCTGCGCGCCATCTGGCTCATCACCCGCTCGGCGTCAGCGCCTTCGGGCACGCTTTCCACGTAAGAGGTCTCGACCCGATCGCCATATTCGGCCTCTACCGCGAGGCGGCCCTGGTCATGGGTCCAAGTCCAGCCCAGATCGCCGATCGGGCCAACATAGATGAACCCGGCCTTGACCGGATCTGCATCGGCATAGGCGCTGCCGCTCAGGGCAAGGCCCATGGCTGCCGCTGCCGCCAGTGTTTTGGTAAATTTCATTTCAAACCTCCGTTTGGATTGTTGGCCCCGCCTAATGCGACGCATGGAAAGATCGGCCCAGACAGGCCGGTGCATTGATGCTGGCCCGTTTCCGGTCAGCAGACATAATAACCAAAACCACGATCGTTACAATATAAGGTGTCATAGAAAGATACGCCCCCGAGATCGAGATGCCAAGCGCTTGCAGGCTGAGCTGCAATATGGTGATGCCGCCAAACATATAAGCCCCCAAAATCACCCGCCACGGCTTCCACGAGGCAAACACCACAATCGCCAGTGCAATCCAGCCCACACCGGCGGTCATGCCCTCTGTCCACTGCGGCACGCGCACAAGGCTCACATAAGCCCCGCCCAGCCCCGCACAGGCCCCGCCAAACATAATCGCGCCAAAGCGGATAAGCTGCACGTTATAGCCCAGCGAGTGCGCCGCATCGTGGTTTTCGCCACAGGCCCGCAGCACCAGCCCGCCGCGGGTGCGGTTCAAAAACCACCACACCGCAAACACCAAAAACACCGAGAAATAGATTATCGGATCATAAGAGAAAAGCAGCTCCCCCAGCACCGGAAAATCACTCAGCCCCGGCACCTCCAGCCTATCCGTTCGCGGCGGTTTGATGCCGTTATAGTTACGCCCCATCAATGCCGCCAGGCCAAGGCCAAACATGGTCAGCGCCAGCCCGGTCGCCACTTGGTTGGAGTGCAGATACTGGGTGAGAAAGGCAAACAGGGTTGAAACCAGCGCCCCGCCCAGCGCCCCGCCAGCAAAACCCAGCATCGGGCTGCCGGTGGTGGTGGCGGTGATAAAACCGGTCACCGCACCGATGATCATCATGCCCTCCACCCCAAGGTTGAGCACGCCTGATTTCTCGGCCACCAGCTCGCCGATCGCCGCCAGCAAAATCGGGGTGGCGGCACCAATCAGCAACACAATCATCGCCACCGCATTCAGGGAGGAAAAATCCATTACACGGCCCTCCGCAGGCGTTTCACCCGGTAATTGATCAATATTTCAAACCCGAGCAGGAAAAACAGCATCATGCCCTGAAATACCGTCACCGCCGCTGCGGGCAGCTTGAGCATGAATTGCGCATTCTCACCGCCAATATAAGTGCCGGCCAAAACCACCCCGGCCAGCAATATCCCCACCGGGTTGAGCCGGCCCAGAAAGGCCACGATAATCGCGGTAAAGCCATAGCCAAGCGGGAAATCGATCGTCAGCTTGCCCGCCGCGCCGGTCAGCTCAAACAGCCCGGCCAGCCCCGCCGCCGCGCCCGATACCCCAAGGCAGAGCGCAATGATCACCCCCGGCTTCACCCCGGCAAAGCGTGCGGCGCGCGGGCTGTCACCCGTCAGCTTGATCTGAAAGCCAAGCGCGTGTTTTTGCAGCAGAAAAAACGCCAGCGCCAGCAAGACCAGCATGGTTACACCCCCGGCATTTATCCCCAGTGCCGGAAAGACATCGGGCAGCGCGGTCGGCTCATTGCGGCCAAGGTTGCGGCTTTCGGGAAAGCCCATGCCGTCCGGTGCGCGCAAAACCCCCTGCACCATCTGCGCCAGAAAATTCTCCGCCACATAGACCAGCATCAAGGAGACCAGTATCTCGCTGGCGTTGAACCTGATTTTCAGCAGCGCCGGGATCAGCCCCCAAAGCGCGCCACCAAGCGCGGCGGCCACCGCCATCAGCGGCAATATCCACCAGCCGGTCATGCCCCAGAGCGCCAGCCCGACAGCCCCGCCAGCCAGCGCCCCCATGATAAACTGCCCCTCGGCACCGATATTCCACACCCCGGCGCGAAAACCGATCGAAAGCCCCATGGCGATCAGGATCAGCGGCGAGGCTTTTACAAACAGTTGCGAAAGATTGTAGCTGTCAACAAACGGGTCGATGAACAGCAGATAAATCGCCCGTCCGGGGGCGATCCCAAGCGCCACAAAAAGCAGCCCCCCCACCGCCATGGTGGTCAAAACCGCCAAAACCGGGGTCAGATAAAGCATTAGCTTTGAGGGTTGTTGGCGTTGTTCAAGCCTCAGCATGGTTCGCCCCTTCCAGATCACCGCCCATCATCAGGCCAATTTCCTCGACCGTCAGCCCCTCGGCGGGTTGCGGCCTGCTCAGCCGCCCCTCGGCCAGCACCGCGAATGTGTCGGATATTTCCATCAATTCATCCAGATCCTGCGAGATGACAATCACCGCCGCGCCATCAGCTGCCAACTGCCGCAAAGCCTGGCGGATGGCGGCGGCGGCGGCGGCATCCACCCCCCATGTCGGCTGGTTGACCACCAGCACCTCAGGCGCTTGCAGCACCTCGCGGCCAATAACGAATTTTTGCAGATTGCCTCCCGAAAGCGCCTTGGCCGCCACCTGAACACCGGGCGTTCGCACATCGAATGCCTTCACGATCTCGCGGGCAAAATCATTGGTTTTGCGTGCGTTTATCACCCCGTTTGGAGCCAGCCCCTTGCGGATGCGCCCGGTCAGAAACGCGTTTTGGCTCAGGCTCATCACCGGGGCGGCGGCATGGCCGAGCCGCTCTTCGGGGGCGCTGAGCAGCCCGCGTTCGCGGCGCTCGTTTGGCCCCAGCCCGCCGATACCCTCACCGGCCAGCTCGATCATAGCGGGGGCGATCTTTTCCTCACCCGAAAGCGCGGCCAGCAGCTCGTCCTGCCCGTTGCCCGCCACGCCGCCAATGCCCAGTATCTCCCCCTTGCGCAGGGCCAAAGACACCCCCCGCAAGCTGGTGCCAAACGGGTTTTTCGATTGCATATCAAGCCCCTGCAACTGCAACACCACCGCGCCGGGGCTGAAGGTGGTGGCAATGTGGATATCCAGCTCGCCCCCGATCATCATCTCGGCCAGCGATGTGGCGGTTTCTTCTTTCGGGGTGCAGGTCGCCACCACCTTGCCATGGCGCAGAATGGTGGCGTGGTCACACAGCGCCAAAATCTCGTCAAGCTTGTGGGAGATATAAAGGATCGCCACCCCGTTGGCCGAGAGCTGCCGCAGGGTGCCAAACAGCACCTCCACCTCTTGCGGGGTCAGCACCGAGGTTGGCTCGTCCATGATAAACAGGCGCGGGTTTTGCAACAGGCAGCGGATGATCTCCACCCGTTGCCGCTCACCCACCGACATATCACCGATCAGCCGGTCCGGGTCCAGCGGCAGGCCGTAATCCTGGCTCACGGCCCTGATCTTGGCGGATAATTCCCTGCGGTTTGGCGCGTCATCCATGCCAAGGGTGATATTCTCGGCCACTGTCAGCGCCTCAAACAGCGAGAAATGCTGAAACACCATCGAAACACCGGATTTGCGCGCCATCGAGGGCTTGGGCGGCGCATAGGGCTGGCCCTCCAGCAGCATGGCACCGCTATCGGGCTTCACCAGACCATAGATCATTTTTACCAGCGTGGATTTCCCGGCGCCGTTTTCCCCGAGCAGGGCGTGGATTTCCCCTTTTTGAATGGCAAATGAAACCTCGTCATTGGCCTTCACCCCCGGATAGGATTTCGACAGGCTTTCCACCTCCAGCAAAACACTCATACGCGGCCCTCTCCCTCTGGCTCTTCTGCCTTGATCTTACGGTGCATCAGCCAATGCGCAACCCCTATCGCTATGGCTTCGGGGGTTTTTCCCAGGCGCCGGTCACCTATCGGGCATTGCAGCCGCTCCAGCGTGGCATCATCATGGCCCAACTCACGCAACCGCTTCAAAAACCTTGCTTTTTTACTGGCCGAACCGATCAGCCCCAAATGGCCAAAGCGGCGGCTGAGCACCGAATGGCAGATCTCAAGATCATGGCCATGGGCATGGGTCATGACAAAATGCAGGGCGTTATCCGGGGCCAGCCGCACCGCCGCCGCCGGGTTGCGATAGATCAGCCGCTTGCCACCCCCCGCGCCCGAAAACCGCTCCGCCGCCACATCCACCCAGGTGATGTCAAATGGCAGGCCCTGCAAAACCCGCACGATCTCCCGCCCCACATGCCCGGCCCCGTAGAGGAAAACCGGCAGGCCCGCCGCATCCTCGGGCACCGCGCGCAGATGCTCAAACAAAAGCTCGACCCGCCCGCCGCAGCATTGCCCAAGCTCCGGCCCCAGCGCCACATCCTGCCGCATGCGCTCGCCGCCACTGGCCAGCATTTCGCGCGCCCTGATCGTGGCGTTCCACTCCAGCACCCCGCCACCAATGCTGCCCGATTGCCCATCCTGCCAAACCAGCATAGACGCCCCGACCCCGCGCGGGGCCGAGCCGTGAACCCGCATGATGCGAACCCGCACCATATGGCCAGCCCGCGCGCGGGGGGGATCTGCGGAAATGGTGGAAGATTCCGTCATTTGTTCAGCGCCATCAACAGCCGCTCGGCTGTGGCCGGGGCATCAAAATGCCGGTCGCCCCCCGCGGCCGCCACCGCATCCGCAAGTGCAAAAAACACCGACATGCCATGCACAAAGGGCGGCTCGCCCACCGCCTTGGAGCGGTAAATGGTTTTCTCCAGATTGGCCCCGTCCCACAGCGCCACGTTCAGCATATCGGGGGTGTCCGACGCGCAGGGGATTTTATAGGTCGCCGGGGCCGAGGTCAGCAGCCGCCCGTCATCATCCCAGCGCAGTTCCTCGATCGTCAGCCAGCCCGCGCCCTGCACAAAGGCCCCCTCTATCTGGCCGATATCCAGCGCGGGGTTGAGCGAATTGCCAACATCATGCAGGATATCCGTGCGGATAATGCGGTTTTCGCCGGTCAATGTATCCAGCTCCACCTCGCTGATCGCCGCACCATAGGCAAAATAAAGGAAGGGGCGGCCCTTGCCCTTCTGCCTGTCCCAGCTGATTTTCGGGGTTTTGTAAAAGCCGGTGGCCGAGAGCGGCACACGGGCCATATAGGCCTGCGCCGCCAGTTCGGCAAAGCGCATGCTGCGCGTGCCAACCTGCACCTGACCATCACCAAACCGCACCTCTCCGCCCCATTTTTCACGGGCAAATGCCACCAGCCGCGCCTTGATCTTTTCGCAGGCATCCTTGCATGCCATGCCGTTCAGATCCGCCCCAGAGCTGGCGGCGGTGGCCGAGGTATTGGGCACTTTACCGGTATCGGTGGCGGTGATTTTTATTGCCTCCACCCCCAGCCCGAATACGCTGGCCGCCACCTGCGCCACCTTGGTATTCAGCCCCTGCCCCATCTCGGTGCCACCATGGTTGAGCTGCACCGAGCCATCGCTGTAAACATGCACCAAGGCCCCGGCCTGGTTGAGATGTGTCAGGGTGAAGGAAATGCCGAATTTCACCGGCACCAGCGAAATGCCGCGCTTGATCACCGGTGAGGCGGCGTTGAAAGCGGCAATCTGCGCACGGCGCGGCTCATAATCCGCGCTTTGAGCCAGCTTTTCCACCAGCTCTTGCGAAATACTGTCCTCGACCTGCATATGATAGGGGGTCAGATCCCCCTTGGCGCGATAGAAATTCACCTGCCGCACCGCCAACGGGTCCAGCCCCAGCGCATCGGCGATATGCTCGATCACCCGCTCGATGCCCAATATCCCCTGCGGCCCGCCAAAGCCGCGGTAAGCGGTGTTGCTCTGGGTATTGGTGCGCAGCCGGTGCGAGGTGATTCTGGCATTGGGCAGGTGATAGGTGTTATCGGCGTGCAGCATGGCACGGTCCGCCACCGGGTGGGAGAGGTCCAGCGCCCAGCCGCATTTGACGAAATGCTCAAAGATCACGCTCTCGATCCGGCCATTTGGCGCAAAGCCCACCTGATAGCTGATGCGAAAATCATGGCGCTTGCCGGTGATCAGCATATCATCCTCGCGGTCATAGCGCATTTTGGCCGGGCGGTTGAGCCGCCGCGCCACCACCGCACAGGCCACCGCCAATGCGTTGCCCTGGCTTTCCTTGCCGCCAAAGCCACCGCCCATGCGCCGGGTCTCGACCCGCACCGCGTGAAAGGGCAGGTTCAGCGCTTCGGCCACCTTGTGCTGAATTTCGCTCGGGTGCTGGGTGCTGGAAACCACCCTTATATCCCCCTCTTCGGGCAGGGCATAGGCCGCTTGCCCTTCAAGGTAAAAATGCTCCTGCCCGCCGATTTCCACTTCGCCCGAAAGCCGCTGCGGGGCCTTGGCCAGCGCGCCTTCGGCATCGCCAATGGCAAAGCTCAGCGGCTCCCCGAATGTGCTATCCGCCTCAATCGCCTGATCGAGCGTGACCAGCGGGGTTTTCTCGGTGTATTCCACCTTGCCCAACCGCGCCGCCCGCCTAGCATTTAGATGGCTGTCCGCCACCACCAAAAACATCGGCTGGCCGATATAATGCACAGTGCCCACCGCCAGGAGCGGCTCGTCATGCACCGAGGGCGACACATCATTGATGCCGGGCAGATCAGCCGCCACCAGCACATCAACCACCCCTTTGGCCGCGCGCATCGCCGCAAGATCAAGGCTGAAATCCGCATGGGCCATCTCGGAAAGGCCAAAGGCCAGATGCACGCAGCTCTCCGGCAGGGGGTAGTCATCCACATAGCGCGCCGCGCCGCTGACATGGGCCGGGCCGCTATCATGCGGGGTGGATTTGGAGGCGCTCATGCCACACCTCCCACAACCCGCACCCGGCCCGCGCCGGTCTGCTCCAGATAATAGCGTTTCAGCAGGTTTTGCGCCAGTATAAGCCGATATTGCGCACTGCCGCGCTGGTCGCTGATCGGGGTGTAATCCGCCGCAAAAGCCAGTTGCGCTTTGGCTATGGTTTTCTCGTTCCACGGCTGGCCGATCAATGCCCTCTCTACCGCCTTTGCCCGTTTGGGCGTGGCGGCCATGCCACCAAAGGCAATGCTTGCCCTGCGCACCACACCGGCACTGACCCCTATATTAAAAGCGCCGCATAAAGCCGAAATATCCTGATCAAAGCGTTTGGATATTTTATAGACCCCAAGCGTATCCTCCTGCGCGGGGATGAACACGTTCTCGATAAATTCGCCCGCCTGGCGGTCCTGCACGCCGTAGCTGAGATAAAAATCCTCCAGCAAAACCTCGCGCCGCGCCGCGCCTTTGCGCAGGGTGAGTGAAGCGCCAAGCGCGATCAGCGGCGGCGGGGTGTCGGCGATGGGCGAGCCATTGGCGATATTGCCGCCAAGCGTGGCCGAATTGCGCACCTGCACCGAGCCAAAGCGGCGCAGCATTTCGCCAAATTGCGGATGTTTCCCCGCCATCAAGCCGCGCAGCCGCGCCAGCAACACGCCAGAGCCGATGCGCATACCGCCGATTTCGTGCCCGATATTCTGCAAAGCCGGTATCCGGTTGAGAAAGGCAAGTTTTGGTGGCTGTTTCAGCTCCTTGGTCAACATCAGGCCCACTTCGGTTGCGCCGCCAACCAGCGTGGCATCGGGGTTTTGGGCATACCAGGTGGCGAATTCATCAACATCGGTCAACCCCCCCTCCGAAAGCCCTGCCATCAGTGCCGCTTCATCCGGCCCTTTCGGCACAGGCACCTCCGCCGCCGCCTTTGCCGCGCGCAATATCGGCGCATAGCCGGTGCAGCGGCACAGATTGCCCGCCAGCACGTCCTCATAATCCTGCCGCCCTTCGCGCTGCGCCGTTTTCAGGGCCATCACGATCCCCGGTGTGCAAAAGCCGCATTGCGAGCCGTGATGCGCCACCAGTGCCTGCTGCACCGGGTGCGCCCCGTCCAGCGCCTCCACCGTGGTTGCCGATTTGCCCTGTATCTGCCCGAGCAGCAGAATGCAGGCATTGACCGCGCGGTGTTTCAGCGCGCCTTCCTCGAATCCTGCCAGCTCTACCGTGCAGGCCCCGCAATCGCCCTCGTTGCAGCCTTCCTTGGTGCCGGTCAGGCCCTGCTTGAGGCGCAGAAAATCCAGCAGGGTCATTGAAGGGTCATCCGCCTGCACCAGCTCGCCGTTCAGAACGAATGTAATCATCTAGCTGCCCCGATAGGTGGAATAGCCATAGGCGGAAAGCAGCAATGGCACATGGTAGTGCCTGTCCTCCGAAATGCCAAAGCGCAGCGGGATATGGTCAAGGAATTTCGGCTCCGGCAGGCTCTGCCCGC